>JAZRUD010000504.1:0-4732 GCA_045652385.1 Clostridia bacterium | reverse complement strand
CCGCTTGGCCTCCGACTTCGGCGTGGGCGGCGGGGTCGGTTCCGGCGTGGGAGTGGGCGTGGGCGTGGCGTTCAGGATGACCTCCGCCAAGTCGTTATACTCGATGTGTTCGAACATGTCGCTGCCCGTATCCTCGCCCACAGCGGTATAGGTGAGGCCGAAACGGCGCATATCAAAGAATCCGTAATCGTTTCTGGTCGGCCGGTAGGAATACTGATGCTGAGATTTATGCTCTCCAAAAGCCCGTTGAGCTACCTGGAAGGCAGTCATGCCGTCATACGCCGCCAGAGGCTCATAGGGTTCCAGCATGATCCGGCCGTCCTCAGCCAGATGATGATAGACCTTCTTCACGGTCCAGGTGCCATATTCTGCCACGGAATCCAGATCGAATGCCGGGTCCTGAGCCAAGGCAGCCGCTTCCAGGACGGCGTGGGCCGACACGACGTGCTGCCAGTGGCCGTATTCCCCCTGCAGATCCTGGGTCACCACTACCAGGGGCTTGATCTTCCGATACAGCCGGACCAAGGCCAACGTGACCTCCTCCGCTTTGAAGGCCGCTTTCTTGCTTTCCGGCTGGGATCCGTGGACGTCCGGGAACCCCAGGAAGTAGGGGAGCGTGTGCATTCCGGCGGACCAGACGCTGTTTATGGCCTCATGGACGCGCCCCATGCTGGGGGTGGTCACATAGGCAAAGGTGCCCGTGTAGCCCCGTTCCGCCGCATAGATGGGGTACACAGCCCCCAGGAATATCCATTCGTCGTCGGGATGGGTGGTGACGATGAGCAGGTCCGTACGTTCTACGGGGGGTTCCGGGATCGGGTAATTGTCAGGCAGTCGGCCGGGGCCGAGGATAGTCAGCTCACAGACGCTGAAGGGCTCCTCACGGGCGGTGAGCTCCAGGCTGCAGCATCCCTCTTCCAACGTCACGGGATAGCAAAGCCCCTCCGCGTCCGGATCGGACGAAAGGATCAGATTCCCCTGCCGGTCGTACTGCCGCAGGGTCATGTGAGCGTTTTCTGTCGCCATGCGGAAAAACAGGCTACCCATGATCCTGTCCCCCTTGGGACGGACATGCAGGACGTCCCCGGGATTGTACGTGTTGTAAGTCACCAGTTTGCCGTCGTGGGTATAGAGCGCGTTGATCTCCGAATTGTTCTTGATAAAAGTAAACCCCCTGGTGATGTCCTCCGCTTCAGGTTCCGCTTCCTCCGCCCGGACAGGCACGACGCACAGCAACGTTATCAGCGTCAGGCACAGGACCCAGGGAATGAGACGTTTTCTGTTCATGGAGTTCATACTTCTCCTGTTATATAATGTAAGAAGTATATCTTTTTTTCGCTGTCGAATCAAGAGCGTATTGACATTTTCACGGGAATGCCGCACAATAAATGCTATGGAAAATAAAATGGAAAAGTATATGAATTCTGCTGAGGAAACCGCCGCGGAGGGTCCTTCTGCGCCTGCAGAAGACACGCCTGCAGAGCCGGTTCCGGAAAACGTTTGCGAACCCGTGGCTATACCTGTTTCCGAGCCGGCGGAAGCATCTGCTTCGGTTCCCGGGGCGGAGGCTGCGGCTGAACCTGCTGCCGAAACCGAGGCGGAGCCCGCTGCCGAAGCTGAGGCTCCTAAGCAGAAAAAGACGAAGTCTGCCTCGTAGTCCGATACGGCGGCAAAGAAGTAGTCACGCGCCAAGGGCCGGAAGCGTCCCGTCTTTTTGGTCGTCCTGCTGGCGCTGCTGCTGGTGATCGCGGCGGCAGGGGCGGGCGCCGGGGCCTATGTGCTGCTGCAGCTGGGCCGGCTGGAACAGGTGCGTCAGGCGGCGGACGATCGCAAAGCTCAAGGGGACTACGGTACGGCTATGGACTGCTATAGCCAGCTTTTGGCGGACGATCCTCTGAGCTTCACCTCCTTTACGAACGCATACGTCTGCGCCGGCGCCGACGGCGTGGTGGCCTGTGCAGACGCTCTCTTGGAAACCAGCGAAGGCGCTCACTTTCTGGCGGACAACAAGATGCTGGACGGGGCGCTGTCCCGCGCCACCCATCCCGCCGTGCCCGATTCCTTCGCCAAAGAAGTGGAGCGCCGATCCTTGCTGTGTGAAGCCATCTTGGCTCAGGAGGCGGGGGATCTGGTAAAAGCCCTCGGGCTGCTGAACAAGGCGGATCTGCGCCGGGAGCTGTCCTATCCCATCGAATCCATTCTGGATCGGGAGGCTACGCTGGCCGCCGCCCTGCAAGCCCGGGAAGAGGGGCGATACGAGGACGCCATTCAGCTTTTGACCCGGTCCATCCTGGAGCCGGAGCTGGTGGCGGAGCTTAGGCAGCAGATCGTGGAGGAGCAGGACGCCCGGATCGTGGCCCAGGCTCAGGCCGCCATGGACGCCCTCGACCCGGTGACCGCCATCCAGACCCTGCGGGGCCTCTCCAAGACCGAGGATCAGATCGCTCTCGAGCAGGCGTATGCCCAGGCCTGGGAAAAGAAGCTTTCCGAACTCCACGAAACCTATGAAAACCGAATCTTCGCCGGGGCCTGGTACAGCCTGACCATAGGGGACACTCCCCAGCTGACCGGCGACAAGCGGTATGACGGCCTGGCCGCCGCCCTCCGGACCGAGGGCAAGACGGTGGCGGGCATGTTCTCCTTGCTCCAGCTGCAGGACGGCCGCGTCACCCTCCTGGGGGACACCCTGGGATCGGAGGACGCAGCGAAGGAGATCACCGACGCCAGGGGCGCCGCCCTGGGCCTCAACCACGGCCTGATCCTCCATGAGGACGGCACCGTGACCAACCTGGGCGCCCGGCAGTACGGCCGGGAAGCCGCAGAGACCTGGACCGACATCCAGCAGGTAGCCGCCGGCGGCTTCCACAGCCTGGGGCTTAAATCGGACGGCACCGTGGCGGCGGCAGGATTGGATCTGGACGGTCAGTGCCAGGTGGCGGCGTGGACGGACATGGCGGCTGTCGCCGCAGGCCTGCGCCATTCCGTGGGCCTGACCAAGGACGGGCACGTGGTGGCCGTCGGCGACAACAGCTTCGGCCAGTGCGACGTTTCTACTTGGGAAAATATCATCGCCGTCCGCTGCGGCGGCAACTATACCCTGGCTCTCACTGCCGACTGGCGGCTGCTGGCCGTCGGCGACAACAGATGCGGCCAGTGCAACGTGGGCAATTGGCAGGAGGTGGTGGCCTTCGATGCCGGGCTCTGGCACACGGTGGCCCTGCTCAGTGACGGCCGCGTGATCGTCACGGGAGCCAACGACCATAACCAGCGTGACGTGGACGGCTCCGTTCTCTTTGCTTCCAAGCGCCAGCTGGCCCGTCCCGCCCCAGTGAACAAAAACGAGACAGAGTACGTTTACTACGGCCATCCCACCGACGGGCCCTGGCTGTACTATAATGCCGAGGGCTGCCTCATCATCGCCTTCGACACCGAGGCCGGCCGGATCCGGCCCACCCGGGCGGACTTCATCTGCACCGACGGACATCCCCCCGTGGGCATCCTTTCCGGCGGCGGCGACACGCCCGGCCTCGCAGTCCACGCCACCGTATTGGCCAAGCAGAACCGGGCGGTATTCGCCCTCACCGGCGACTACTTCACCTTCGGTTACAACGCCGACGGCCTTCAGATCCGCCGGGGCGTGGTGTTCAAGGAGGATACCAACGAGGTAGGCTTCGGCTTCTACCCGGACGGATCCATGCGGATCATCGATCCCAAGACCGCCACCGCTGAGGAGCTGCTCAGCATGGGTGTTCGGGATACCTGGGTGTTCGGCCCCGTACTGATCGAGGACGGACAGGCTCGGGATATCAGCTATCATCCCCTGTCCTACAACGACGTGACCATGCGCACCGTGGTGGGGTCGCTCTGTCCCTATCATCATATCGCCGTGGCCTACAGCTCCTCTACCCTAGCCCAGGTCATCGACAACCTGCTGGGCTACGGCTGTAAGATTGCCTACAACCTGGACGGAGGCCGTTCCTGCATGATGGTCTTTATGGGCAACAAGATCGTGAACCGATCCATGTACATCAACGAGGGCTGGCGGGGTCTCCAGGATATGGTGGGCTTCCTCACCAGCGATCTGGTACCGAGCGCATAAACGTATTTTTCAGCCCCTGCGGGGGCTTTTTGATTTGGGCTTGACATCCGCCTGATTTGGGCATAGAGTAGGGCCATTGTGTGGAGAACGAAGGAAATTGGGATGAATACGCGAAGCGAGCTCGTCGAGGGACCCATCGTCAAAAAGCTGGTGCTCTTCTTTTTGCCCATCGCGGCGGGCACCCTGTTCCAGCAGCTCTATAATGCGGTGGACGCCTTCGTGGTGGGCAAGTTCGTGGGCACCGAAGCCCTGGCCGCCGTGGGCGGCAGCCCCGCCATTCTGAGCAACCTGATCATCGGCTTTTTCGTCGCCCTGACCGGCGGCGCGGCGGTGGTTATCGCCCAGCTCTACGGGGCGCAGGAGTATGAGCGGGTGTCCACGGCCATGGGCATCAGCTACCGGCTGTGCGTGGTGCTGGGCCTGATCATGGGCGCGACGGTGTGCTTGTTCTCCCCCCAGCTGTTGACGCTTTTGAAAACCCCGGCGGACACTTTCGACCAGGCCCTGCTCTACCAGCGCATCTACTTTATGGGCGCTGTGTTTCTGCTGCTGTTCAACATGGGCTCCGGGATCCTGCGCACCATCGGCGACGCCCGCTTCCCCTTTCTGTGCCTGTTCGTAGGCTGCGGCTTG
>JAZRUD010000503.1:0-1217 GCA_045652385.1 Clostridia bacterium | reverse complement strand
AGCGAATGCATTTTCTCCCACCGGGTTCAGGCTGATCGTTGGGCATGAGATCTGCGGGGCTGTATACATCGTCGGCCTCTGCTTATACGTGTTACTTCTTCCCTTTGGAGGAGACGACCTTGGTCTTTTGGGCGTTCTCGTCGACGTTCTCCTGTCGGGATTTTTCGATCTGGTTGTCTTGTGGTTGTTTATAGTGCTGATCGTATGCGCCGCATTTGGATTGGGCGTGCTATGGACGGTCGCCGGAATCCGTCTCTGCAAAAACGCTCTTCGATTAGCAACGGAAAACAAACGCTTTCGCATCCCTAAATATTTCGAGATCGGGATCTTGTTGGCGGGCGGACTCTCTATACTCAGTGCTTTTTCAGACGGGAAAGAGCTCCTTCCTGCATTATCGTCTTTGATCGCCGCCGCAGGCTATCTCTTGAAATATGCCCTGCTGGTAAAAGTCAAAAAACATATCTGACGTAAAAAGGACAGCACACGCTGTCCTTTTCCTTTTTTTATTATTCCCTTACGATCAAGCCGTCGTCACGGATAGAGATTCCTTTGGAATAGGATTCCACGTTGTCCAGGATCCTCCGTCCCTTGGAGGTGCCCAGCTCATAGCTGGTCTTACAGCCGGATTGCATAGCGGGGAGGAAATAGAAGGTCTCTTCCCCGTCGGCAGACAACTCAAAGCGCACCAAGCCCGTCTCGATGTTAAAATTATCGAACCAGAAGTTCCCCAGGTTATAGAAAACCGCCTTGCCGTCAATGAACTCGATGCCCTGCAAACGGTGGGCGTGGCCGCCGATGATGAGATCCGCCCCCGCGTTCAGATACAAGGGAGCCGTCTCCTCCTGCACGTCCTCCAAGCTGTTGGAGCCTTCTCTGCCCCAATGCACCAAGAGGATCACGTAATCGCTTTCCGCCTTGGCCTCGGCGATCACTTCCTCCAACCGCTCCGTATCGTAACAGCGGAACACGCCGGGCTCGTCCTCGGTGGCCTCGGGGGTCAGCACGTACTTTTCCGCACGGGTGGCGGAAATAAAGGCGATCTTTCTGCCGTCCACCAGGTAATACATGGGGCTTTGCGCCTCTTCGGCATTTCTCCCCGCCCCTGCGTAATCCACGCCGTATTCTCTCAGGGTATCCAGGGTGTCGTAGAAGGCATCCTCGCCGTAGTCAAACACGTGGTTGTTGGCCAGGGAAACCAGATCCACCCCCAAATCGTG
>JAZRUD010000502.1:0-4932 GCA_045652385.1 Clostridia bacterium | reverse complement strand
ATGGAGCTGGTGGAAAAGGAATGAAACAGGTACTGCCACTCATGCGCCTGCAGCTGATGGAGTTCTTCCCCTTCGCGGCGGTGAAGAACACTTCCGACGCTACAGCCAAGAAGCGCGCCAAGCGCCGCCTTACGTCCACCTTCGTCTTGTTCCTCGCCTGCGTGTACATGTCCGGCGTATACAGCATGGGCATGCTCAAGGGCGGCCTGGACGGACTTACCTACACCCTGGCCCCGGCTCTCATGCTGGTGGCCGGCTGCGTCCTGGGCGGGGTGACCACGCTCTCCAAGGCGGGCACGGTCCTGTTCTCCGCGGCCAGCCTGGATCCGCTGCTGAGCCTGCCCCTCAGCCGGCGGACAGTGGTCCTCTCCCGCATCTTCTCCCTCTATTTCGAGGAGTTCCTCATCAACGCAGGCATGCTGCTTACCTCCGGCGTCTGCTGCCAGCTGGTCGTCGGGGACCTGCCCAAAGCCTTCTGGCCGGTGCTGGTGCTGACAACGTTCCTTTCGCCTCTGATCCCCCTGGGGGTCGGCGGTCTCGCAGGCCTGTTCGTCAACATGCTCACGGCCCGGATGAAGAAAAAGAGCATCTTCACCACCGTCTTCTCCATGATCTTTCTGCTGGGGGTCATGTTCCTCTCCTTCAATGCGGGGACCATGTTCACCGATATGGCCGACATCGCCGGCAGCCTGCAGACCAGGGTCTTCGGCATCTATCCTCCGGCCCGGCTGTTCGTGGAGGGTATCGGCGGGAACTGGGGCGCTTTCCTGGTGTTCGCCGGCATTTCCCTGGCGGCCCTGGCGCTGCTGTGCCTGACTGCCGTGACGGGTTTCACCTTCTTCTATAACGCCATCAACGCCACCGCCAGCTCCAAGACCTTCCGCATGGGACGGCAGAAGCAGACCGGGGCGCTGGCGACCCTGTGCAAGAAGGAACTGCGGCAGAAGTACAATACCCCCGCCTGGGTCATGAATACGGACATCGGCACGGTCATGGCCGTCATCATGACCGTGGCTCTGATCGTGGTGGGCAAAGCTCCCGTGCTGGAGGTGCTGGAAGACGTGTTCGGTCGGGGCGATCAGGCGGGCCTCCTCTTCGGCCTCGTCATCGCGGCCGCCCAGTGCCTGAGCCTTTCCGCCGCCGCTGCCGTGTCCATGGAGGGTAAGGGCATCGACATCATCAAATCCCTGCCCGTCCGGGCCAACGTGTGGCTGCGGAGCAAGCTTTTGGTGAGCATGCTTCCTCCCGTCGTGGGGGGCCTCGTCTGCGGCGTCGCCCTGACCGTCGCCTGGAAGCTGCCCTTCTGGAACGCGCTGCTGATACTGGGCTTGTGCCTCCTCATCGCCTGGGCCTTCTCGGTGGTGGAGCTGGCTTTAGGCCTCCACTTCTGCCGGTTCGACTGGGAGAATCCTGCCGAGGTGATCAAGCAGGGCGGCGGCGTTTTGCTCAGCATGCTCATCACCTTCGCCTTCATCGGCGGTGGCGTGACGCTGATCATCTTCTTCGGGTACCTGGGCGCGGCGGCTCTGTGCCTGCTGCTGGTGGCCGTGGCCCTGCCCATCCGGCTCGTCATGGGAAAGAGGGCCGAGAAAACTCTCACAAAGCTGTAATATTTTCGTGACAATTTATACACATGGATGGTATACTATTATAGACCTTAACAGATTCGAGCGCAGGTGATGGAAGTTGAGCTTTGAGGAAATCTTAAAAACTCTGGGAAGCGGTCTCGGCCAGTTCGGCTGGAACGATCTTCTCGACATAGTGATCCTGACGGTGCTTCTCTATAAGCTCATCGTCTGGACCAAGGATACCCGGGCGTACGAGGTCATCAAGGGCGTGGGCCTGCTGATCGTCGCCTCCGTGGTCACCCAGCTTTTGAGTATGTATACCCTCAACTGGCTTTTGGACTCCATCCTCCAATCCGGTACCATCATCATCGTCATCTTCATCCTCTTCACCCCGGAGATCCGCCGGGTGCTGGAGCGGCTGGGCCGCAGCGGCAAGGCCATCGGCAAGCTGATCAGCGAGGCAGGGAATATGGGCGTGGAGGAGCTGATCGAAGACCTTCACAAGACCATCCTGCGCCTGAGCCGCCGGCGGGTGGGCGCTCTCATCGTCTTCGAGCAGAAGACAGGCCTGGGCGACATCATCAGCACCGGCACGCCCATCGAGGGCCAGGTCTCCGGCGCGCTGATCGAGAACATCTTCGAACCCAACACCCCGCTCCATGACGGAGCGGTGATCTGCCGCGGCTCCACCCTGGTAGCGGCGGCCTGCTTCCTGCCCCTCTCCGAGGAGACGGGCATCTCCCGGGAGCTGGGCACCCGGCATCGGGCGGCCCTGGGCGTATCCACCGTGTCCGACTGTCTGGTGCTGGTGGTCTCTGAGGAGACCGGCGCCATCTCCCTGGCTCACGACGGCAAGCTGATCCGGTATCTGGACAGTTTGGCCCTCCGCAACGTATTGGAGAGCGTTTTTTTGAAGAAGAACATCAGCGCCCTTTCCCTGGGAAGGAACCACGGACGCAGGAAGGAGGAGAAGTAAGCCATGAAGCGGAAAAACGTGTTCAAGGCGATTCTCGTCTTCCTTAAGGGGGCCTTCACCCGGAACATCGGCTTGAAGATCGTGGCGCTGGTCTTCGCCGTCCTGCTGTGGGCCTACGTGCTGGTGGCCCTGAACCCTGTGCGTTCCAAGTCCATCGACGACGTGCCCATCACCCTGGAAGGTTACACGGACCTGTTGAGCCGGAACCTGATCCTTGTGAACTCCGATCTCGGCTTAGCCGACGTGGAGGTGAACGCCACCATCACCAACCATTCCGATCTGGACGCCAGCCGCATCACCTGCCGGGCTTTCCTGGGCACCATTTCCGCGGCGGGCACCTATCGGCTGCCGCTGAGCGTCACGGTCCAGTCCAATTTGGGTACCGTGGCCAGTGTGGACCCCAGGACCGTCACGGTGGAGGTGGACAACCTGATCGTCAAGACCGTGCCGGTGAGGCTGGAGCTGACGGGGACCCTGCCGGAAGGGTATGAGGTGGTGGCGGAAAACATGGTCAGCACCATCACCCTGGAGGGCGCCGCCCGATACATCGAGCCCACGGTGCGGGCCGTGGCCACCGTGGATCTGACGGGCCGGACCGAGAACGTAGAGGAGAGCGTGAACGTGGTCTTCTACGACAAGAACGACAACGAGGTCACCGTGGTCACCCGCAGCCGGAACACCCCCAACGTGACCGTGCGCGTGACCGTATCCGCCTACAAACTGGTCAACATTCGCCCCGAGGTCACCCTGGAGGACGATACCTACTATGAAACCGTCAACCTGGTATCGCCTGCCTCTGTGGTCATCTACGGGACCGGCGAGACTCTGGCGGCCATCGACACCATCTCCACCCAGAGCCTGGTGCTGCCGGCGGAACGGGGCGTGGTGACCCGGGATCTGGCGCTGGCCCTGCCCGAGGGCGTGTCGTTGAAGCGGGGACAGAGCAGCTCCGTGACGCTCAACGCCGTCGTGACCGAGAAGAGGGGGGAGGCCGCGCTGGAAGTGCCGCTGTCCTATACGAATCTCGGGAAAGATCTTCTCGTCGCCGACGGCGCGCCTACTTTCATGACGCTGACGGTCAGCGGCCCCCTCAAACAGGTGGAGCAGCTGACGCCGGAGGCCTTCACCCTCAAGGTGGACCTGGCGGGCTATGGCCCGGGCGAATGGGAGCTGATCCCCGTTGTTCAGGGGCTGGACCTGAACCGCTTCCCCGATGTGACCGTCGCGCTCCAGGAGCAGCGCGTCCGGGTGACGCTGCTGCGTCCCGTAACGGAGGAAGCGGAGCCGCAAACGGAATCGGCGGAGAATCCGTAACAGAACACAGACGGCCCGGCTGCCTTTCGGCGGTCGGGCTTTTTTGAGGAAAGAACCATGATGCAAGTGATGATCCCGGCCCTGAGGATGGCCCTGGACGATACCGACGAGAGCTTCCGCGCCTCTATCGCCCGACAGCTGGGGGTGGACGAGGCGGACCTGGGCCCGGTGCGCGTTCTGCGCCGGGCGGTGGACGCCCGGAAGAAGGGGGACGTGTTTTTCAGCGTCCATACCCTCATCGATTTGACCCCGCGGGCGGCCCGGCGGGTGCTGGGGGACAAAAAGCTCCATGCCCAAGCTTGGCAGGTCGCCGAAGAAACGCCCCTGCGCCACGGCGACAAGCCCCTAAGCGGCCGCGTGGTGGTGGTGGGCATGGGCCCGGGCGGCCTGTTCGCCGGGTGGCTTTTGGCCCGGGAGGGGTATAGGCCCCTGGTGGTCGACCGGGGCAAAGCTATGGACGAGCGGGTTCGGGACGTGGAAAGCTATTGGCGCAGCGGCCGGGCGGACCCGGAGAGCAACCCCCTTTTCGGCGAGGGCGGGGCGGGCACCTTTTCCGACGGGAAGCTGACGGCCCGGTCCAAGGACCCCCGCTGCTCCCGGGTGCTGGACGCCTTCATCGCTTCCGGCGCGCCGGAGGAGATCGGCGTCCTCTCCAAGCCTCACGTGGGCACGGACCGGCTCCGGCAGGTGGTGAAGAATCTGAGGAATGAGATCATCGCCCATGGCGGCGAGGTCCGCTTCTCCACGAAGCTGGAGGCCATCCATATGGGGGACGGGCAGCTTCAAGGGGTGACGCTGGTCCATAACGGGGCGCCGGAACGAGTCGACTGCGGGGCGCTGGTCCTGGCCATCGGCCAGGGGGCTCGGGACACCTATCGGTATCTCCGTGACAGCGGCTTTGCCATGGCTCCCAAGCCTTTCGCCGTGGGCGTCCGGGCGGAGCATCCCCAAAGCCTGATCGACGAAAGCCAGTACGGTCCCTTCGCCCGCCATCCCAAGCTGGGGGCGGCGGACTACAAGCTCACGGCCCAGGCGGGGGGACGGGGCGTCTACTCCTTCTGCATGTGCCCCGGC
>JAZRUD010000501.1:0-8155 GCA_045652385.1 Clostridia bacterium | reverse complement strand
AACCCCAACGTGGGCAAAAGCACCCTGTTCAACGCCGCCACGGGTTTGAAGCAGCACACGGGCAACTGGACGGGCAAGACCGTGGGCCTCCAGTCGGGCACGGCGAAGGTGGACGGCCGGGCGGTGACGCTGGTGGACGTGCCGGGGACCTACTCCCTTCGGCCCGTGTCCGAGGAGGAGCGGGCGGCGGCGGACTTCGTCATCGAGGGAAGGGCGGACGCCTATATCGTGGTCCTGGACGGGACCAGCCTGCGGCGGAGCCTGCCCCTGGCCCTGGAGATCATGGCCCGGCAGAAGCGGACGGTCCTCTGCGTGAACCTGCTGGACGAGGCGAAAAAGCAGGGCGTACGGGTGGACGTGGACGCCCTGTCGAACGCTCTGGGCGTGCCCGTCGTGGGGGCGGCGGCCCGCAGCGGAAAAGGGGTCTCGGAAGCCCTTCGGTCAGCCCTGGCCCTGGCGGAGGGACCCGCGCCCGCCCCGGCGCCCCGCGTCGTCCGGCCCTGGGAGACCGAGGCGGAGGCCTGCCACCGACGGGCCGGGGAGCTGTGCGCGGCGGCGGTGGAGAAGGCGGGCCCGGGCCGGGCGGACCGCCAGCTTCGGGCGGACCGGCTGCTGACGGGGCGGCGGCTGGGGGTGCCGGTGATGCTGCTCCTGCTGGGGCTGGTGTTCTTTCTGACCCTCCAGGGGGCCAACTACCCCTCGGCCCTGCTGGAAAAGGGCTTCTTTTGGCTGGGCGGCCGGCTCCGGCGGGGGCTGTCCGCCCTGGGGTGTCCCCCGTTCCTGGCGGGGGCCCTTATGGACGGGGTCTACGGCACCACGGCCACGGTGGTAGCGGTGATGCTGCCGCCCATGGCCGTCTTCTTCCCCCTGTTCACCTTGCTGGAGGATCTGGGCTACCTGCCCCGGGTGGCCTTCAATCTGGATCGGTGCTTCTCCAAATGCCATGCCTGCGGCAAGCAGGCCCTGACCGTGTGCATGGGCTTCGGGTGCAACGCCGTGGGCGTCACGGGCTGCCGGATCATCGACTCCAGGCGGGAGCGGCTCATCGCCGTTCTGACCAACGCGATCACCCCCTGCAACGGCCGGTTCCCGGCCCTGCTGACCCTGTGCACCGTGTTCTTCGGCGGCGGCCTCCTGTCGGCGGGGCTCATGGTGGGCCTCATCGCCTTCTCTCTCCTGATGACCCTTGGCCTGTCCTTCCTGCTGTCCAGGACCGTCCTGCGCGGCCAGCCCTCCGCCTATACCCTGGAGCTGCCGCCCTTTCGCCGGCCCCAGGTGGGGAAGGTGATCGTCCGGTCCCTCCTGGACAGGACGCTCCGCATCCTTCTAAGGGCGGTGACGGTGGCGGCCCCCTGCGGCCTGCTCATCTATCTTTTGGGCCACCTGCCCCACACCGGCCCCTCCCTGCTCTCCTCCCTCGTCCGGGGGCTGGACCCGGCGGGCCGCTGCTTCGGCCTGGACGGGGCCATCCTCAGCGGCTTTCTGCTGGGGCTCCCGGCCAACGAGATCGTCCTCCCCCTGACCGTGACGGGCTACGGGGCCGCGGGCGTCCTGTCCTCCGAGGCTGCCGCCGGGGCTCTCGGTCCCGCCCTCCTGGCCGCCGGGTGGTCCCGGCGGACCGCCCTTTCCTTCATGGTCTTCTCCCTCCTCCACTTCCCCTGCTCGACGACCCTGCTGACCATCAAAAAGGAGACCGGTTCCTGGGGCTGGACCCTCCTCTCGGCCCTCCTGCCCACGGTCTTCGGTCTCCTGTTCTGTTTGGTTCTGCGGTGGATCAGCGGTTGATCCCTTTTTGACGGTCTCTTTGTCGATGTGCTGCTCCCGCAGCTCGATATATTTCCATATGCTATGGAAATTCGATATATAGCCGCTGCGCGGCCATTCGATATGATATAAAGCCCTTGTACCCCGCAGGGTACATGGAGTCGAAGACACATCGAGCCTCGCAGAGGCACATCGAAAAGCCCGCCAGGGCTTTATATCGAGTCACAGGAGCAATCCTGTGATTTCAAATAAAGCTACAAATCCCACGATCACCAGCATCAGCGCCGTGCCGCAGCCGATGCCCATCCTGTCGTTTTTGCGCGCCTCCTTGAGCGTGTCCACATAGGCGGCAAACTGCTCCACCTCCTGATCCAGATACCCGTAGTTGTTGTCCATACTGCTTGCCTCCTCTCTTGTTGATGAGGCAAGCATATCAAAGTAATTGTCCCATTTGCAGGACTTTGGCACCGGGTCACGAAAGGTTCACGGATGGGACACGAAATGGCAAAAAATCGCCCTTACGCCGCCAGTTTGTCCCTGCGGGCGTTGACGACGTACAGCGCGAGATCCACGCTGACCATGAGGATGTCGGCGATGTAGAACCACGTGGAATAGGCCAGCGTCCCCGTCTGCCGATAGGCGTACAGCTTGCCGAAGAGGCCGATGATATAGCCGATGAGGACGAGGAGCTCGAAGCCGACGCTCTTCCCCTTGGCCGTCTTGGCTCTCAGGGACTTGGCGATGCTGAAGGGCCAGGAGCACCCGAACAGGCACAGCATGGCGATCTCGCAGAATTGTGGAATGGACATGATTATTTCTCCTTTCTGGTTTGAGGCACACCTCATCCACCGCTTTCAGCGGTCCCCCTTATCCATGGGCTTCGCCCGACTTTCGCTGAAAAGGCCGCGCAGTGGCCTTTTCATATCGCTCAGTCCCCTCCAGGGGAAGGCTGTTCAGCAGCCCTGTTTCACCCGCTGCAGCTGTTTCTCAGACGCCTCCATGACCTCCCGGGGCGCGGTGATGACGGCCTCCCCGTCCAGGCCGAAGAGCCAGCCGAAGAACTGAGGGCTCACGGCCACGGTGGTGCGGATCTGGAAGTGTTCCTCGTCAACGCTGGTCACGGCCACGTCCTTGCCGAAGGTGTCGATGACCACGCCGATCATCCGGTTGGAGAAGCGCAGGGTGACGGTCTGCTCCTCCCCGCCGAACATGGAGAAGTTCTTGCGGGCGTACTCCCCCATCTCCTTCTCGGGCAGCAGGTCCTTCCCCCGGCGGAACATCTCCGTGACCCGGATGCCGTCCATCTTGTCCACCCGAAAATGCTTGATCTTTCCGGCCTCGGCTTCGTGGGCGATGAGGTAGTAGTTCTCCTCCGCCCAGGAGAGGGCCAGGGGGCTCACCCGGTAGGGGCGGCCGTTGCGGCGGAACTTCTTCTCCTTTGTGACCGTGTAGGAATAGTACCGGAACTCGATCTGCTTGTCCTCGGCGATGGCCTGGTGGATGGCGTCCACGTTGTAGTAGATGGACTCGTTCATGCTCTTGATCCGGTTCTTCACGTACAGCTGCCGCTTCATGAGGGCCGCCTCGTGGACGCTCATAAGGCCGGCAAGCTTGCGGATCAGCTGCATGGTCTTGCGCTCCGTGATGAACTTGCTGGACTGGACGCTGTCGATGAGGAGCTTGATCTCCGGCAGCTCGAAGTCCCGCTGGCCGATGTAATACCCCGCCGACCGGCCCCGGGTGCCGTGGACGTCCAGACCGAAGTCCCGCAGCGTCTCCATGTCGCTGTAGATGCTCTTGCGCTCCGCCTTGATGCCCGCCTCGCTGAGCCGGCGGATGATGTCCTCCGTGGACAGGGGATGCTCCTCGTCGCTCTCCTGCAGCAGCAGGCGCATGACGTACAGGACCTTGGCCTTCTGATTGATCGCTCTGGGCATGTTCCTTCCCTCCTATAGAATGCGTATGGGGCCGTCGAAGCGGATGGTCCGCTCCCGGCCGGAATCGAACCGGATGACGACGCACTGCTGGTCCTTCTGGACCTCCAAAACGGTGCCCTGGCCGAACAGGGCGTGCTCCACCCGCACGCCGGGGCCCAGGGGGTCCGAGGGCGGGGCCATGCGCCGCTGGGTGGACCGGATGTAGCGCCGGGCCTCCCCCTCCCAGGCAGGGTCCAGCTCCACGAGATAGTTCAAATGCTCCTTCCCCATCTCGAACAGGAACCGGGAGGGGTACCGGGCCGTGCCCTCGTGGGAGACGCCGGCGGCCTCGGTGAGGGTCAGGGTCTTCTCCGCCCGGGTGCAGGCCACGTAGCAGAGCCGCCGCTCCTCCTCCATGCGCTCGGCGGTGTCGGTCTTGCGGCTGGGGAAGACGCCCTCGTTGAGGCTTGCCACGATCACGTGGGGGAACTCCAGCCCCTTGGCGTTGTGGACGGTCATGAGCTTCACGGAGTCCTTCCGATCCTCCCGATCCCGGTCCGTAAAGAGGGCCACCTCCGAGAGGAAGTCCTCCAGGGTGCAGGCCTCCCCGGCGCTGGTCTCGTATTCCTCCAGGCTCTGCAAAAGCTCGGCGATGTTGTCCAGCCGATCCCCGTCGCCCAGGGTCCTGAGCATCTTCATGTACCCGCTTTCCGTCAGCAGGCGGCTCAAGAGCTCGCTCATCTTCATGCCGTCGTAGTTCTCGTAGGCCTTTAACAGGGCCACGAACCCGGCGGCGTCGGAGGACTGGATCATGGGATCGTCCAGATTATCGAGGAGCGCCCCGTACAGGCTGCAGCCCTTCTCCTGGGCGTAGGCCCGAAGGAAGGCCATGCGCTTCTTGCCCACCCCCCGTCGGGGCTCGTTCACCACCCGGGCGAAGGCGAGATCGTCCCCCACCGCCAGCATCCGAAGATAGCAGACGGCGTCCTTGATCTCCTTGCGGCCGTAGAACTCCATGCCCCCGTAGACGGCGTAGGGGATCTTGGCGTGAAGGAGGGCGTCCTCCAAACTCCGGGACACGTAATGGGCCCGGTACAGTATGGCCATATCCCGCCAGTCGTTCCCCGCCTCCTTCAGCTCCTTCAGCCGGGAGACGACGAACTTCGCTTCCGCCCCCACGTCCTTGGCGTGGTAGTAGGGCGGCACGGGGCCCGAGGGGTTCACGGCATGGAGCGTCCGCTCCACCCGCTGTTGGTTCTTCTCGATGAGGGCGTTGGACGCGGCCAGAATCTCCGGCGTGCTCCGGTAGTTCTCCGTGAGCACCACGGTCTTTGCCCCCGGGTATTTGTTGGGAAAGTCCAAAATGTAGCGGACGTCCGCCCCCCGCCAGGTGTAGATGGTCTGGTCCGGGTCCCCCACCACGAACAGGTTCCTGTGGCAGGAGGAGAGCATATCGGCCAGCTCGTACTGCTTGCCGTCGATGTCCTGAAACTCGTCCACCATCACGTACTCGAAGCGCCTGGCCCACTTCTCCCGAACCTGCTGATTCTGGCGCAGCAGCGCGACCGCCACGTCCACCAGGTCCTCGAAATCCAGGGCGTAGATCTTCCGCTGCTCGTAGAGATAGCGGTAGAACATCTGCTTTTTCCGGTTCTGCTCCCGGTCGATGAGGTCCAGCAGCGGCCCGTCCGATTCCCCGGTCAAAAGGGGCACGTAGGCCAGGTCCCACTTCATGTCGTCGGTCAGGTCCGCGGCCTTATGGAGGCTCATCTCCTTGAGGGTCATGCCCATGTCCTCGAACACGGTGCGCAAAAGGGAGTTCTTGTCCTCCTCGTCCAGCACCAGGAAGTTCTGGGGCCAGCCCAGGGTGTGGAGGTCCTCCTTCAAAATCATGAGCCCCAGGGCGTGGAAGGTGCAGATATAGCCCGTGTCAGCGTCCCCCACCATGTGCCGGACCCGCTGCTTCATCTCGTTGGCGGCCTTGTTGGTGAAGGTCACGGCCAGAATGTGGCCCGGGCTCACGCCTCCCGCCTCCACCAGATACCCGTAGCGCCGGGTGAGGGTCCGGGTCTTGCCCGTGCCGGCCCCCGCCACCACCCGGATGCGCCCCTCGGTGGCCTCCACCGCCCGGCGCTGGGCTTCGTTCAATCCCGCTAAGCTGTCCATGCTGTCCCTTTCCTGTCTCTTTTTTTGTATCATACCATACTATCTGTCCCATAAACAGGATTCTTTCACTCATTTCGAGGAATGTTTACAAAATCGTCCGCCCCGTTTTCTCTCTTGCAGTATGTTCAACCCTGTGGTAAAGTAGGTTTATCAAAAGGGAGGCGACGATTATGATGATCTCCACCAGGGGGCGGTACGCCCTCCGGGTCATGCTGGACCTGGCGCAGGACGCCAGCGGGGCCTACATTCCGCTGGATTCCATCGCCCGGCGGCAGGGCATTTCGGAAAAGTATCTCGAAAGCATTCTGGCGACGCTGAGCCGGGCCGGGCTGGTCCAGGCGCTCCGGGGCAAGGGCGGCGGCTACAAGCTGAGCCGGCAGCCCAAAGACTATCCCATCGGCGAGGTGCTGCGGCTGACGGAGAAGTCTTTGGCCCCCGTGACCTGCCTCGAATCCGGGTCCGCCTGCCCTCAGGCGGCGGCCTGCCCCACCTACCCTTTGTGGCAGGGCCTGGACAAGGTCATCGACGACTATCTGATGGCCCACACTTTGAATGATTTGCTGCCGCGCGGGAAGGAATAACCTATTGACAAGGTAGGTTTACATGGTATACTGGGATCGAAAGAATCACGGGAGGAACCCTGCATGATATACGCAGACAACGCGGCCACCACCAAGATGAGCCCCCGGGCCCTGCAGGTGATGATGGACGTCGCCCAGAACACCTGGGGCAACCCCTCCAGCCTCTACGAGCTGGGGCAGGCCGCCCAGGAGGCCCTCATGGACGCCCGGGAGCGCATGGCCCGCATTCTGGGCGCGGAACCGAAGGAGGTCTACTTCACCTCCGGCGGCAGCGAGGGCGACAACCAGGCCATCCGCTCCTGCGCCCGTCTGGGCGCGGCCAAGAACAAGCGCCACATCATCTCCACCGCCTTCGAGCACCACGCCGTGCTCCACACCTTGAAGCGCCTCGAAAAGGAGGGCTATGAGGTGACCTATCTGCCGGTCCACGAGAACGGCATCGTCACAGCGGACGAAGTGGCGGCGGCCATCCGGCCCGACACCTGCCTCGTGACCATCATGTTCGCCAACAACGAGATCGGCACCATCCAGCCCGACAAAGAGATCGGCGCGGTATGCAGGGCTTCCAAGGTCCCCTTCCACACGGACGCGGTCCAGGCGGCGGGCCACGTGAAGATCGACGTGAAGGAGATGAACATCGACCTCCTCTCCCTCTCCGCCCACAAGTTCCACGGCCCCCGGGGCGTGGGCGCCCTCTACTGCCGGACCGGCCTCCCCCTCTACCCCCTTATCGAGGGCGGCGCCCAGGAGCGCAGCCGCCGGGCGGGCACGGAGAACGTGGCGGGCATCTCGGCCATGGTGACGGCCCTGGAGGAGATGGTCGGGAACATGGATAAGAACGCGGCCTACGTCAGCGCCCTCAGGGACAAGCTCATCGACGGGCTTTCCGCCGTCCCCCACAGCGCCCTCAACGGCGACCGGGCGAACCGGCTCCCGGGCAACGTGAACTTCTGCTTCGAGGGCATCGAGGGCGAAAGTTTGCTGCTGCTCCTCGATCAGGCGGACATCTGCGCCTCCTCCGGCTCCGCCTGCACCTCCGGCTCGCTGGACCCCAGCCACGTGCTGCTGGCCATCGGCCGGCCCCACGAGGTGGCCCACGGCTCCCTGCGCCTCACCCTGTGCGAGGAGAACACCGAGGAAGAGGTGGACGAGATCTTGAAGGAGGTGCCGCGGATCGTGGAGTACCTTCGGGGCTTCTCCCCTATCTGGCAGGACCTTATTTCAGGCCGTCGCGCCCATATGCTATAAAAGAAAGGAAAACCTATGGCTCTTTACAGCGAAAAAGTGATGGATCATTTTCTCCACCCCCGGAACGTGGGCGTCATCGAGGACGCGGACGGCGTCGGCGAGGTGGGCAACGCCAAGTGCGGCGATATCATGAAGATCTTTCTGAAGATCGACGGCGGCGTGGTCACCGACGCCAAGTTCTCCACCTTCGGCTGCGGCAGCGCCATCGCAAGTAGCTCCATGGCCACGGAGATGATCAAGGGCAAGCCCGTCGAAAAGGTGATGGAGCTGACCAACAAGGCCGTGGTGGAGGCCCTGGACGGGCTTCCCGCCTACAAGCTCCACTGCTCGGTCCTGGCCGAGGAGGCGGTGAAGGCGGCCCTGAAGGACTACTTCGACAAAAACGACATCCCCTACGACCCCGCCCAGTTCCCCGAGGCCCCCAGCTGCGCCTCCTGCGACGTGCACTGAACCACGAATAAATAGCAAAAGAGCACGGCT
>JAZRUD010000500.1:0-4604 GCA_045652385.1 Clostridia bacterium | reverse complement strand
CTTCGCTATTGTCAAGGGCGCGCGAAGGTAGTATAATAATATATCTTTTTGCGCCGGAGTTTAGGATAAGGAACGATGGGTATGGAGTACAGATCCCTATACGAGCTGCTCGTTTCGGGCAGGTTCAGCCGTGTGAAGCTGTCGAAGACAGCCGTCAAACGTCTTCTGAAGGAAACAGGGTTCCTCCAGAGGCTCCCCGGGGAGCTGGGGAGCCGCCGCATCCGCTGCGCTGAAGTGCTGGATTGGTGTCGGCCCGTCATGGACCGCCTGTGCGAAGAGCCGGAGGGCGGCTGGCTGAAGGAATGCTATCTGGAGCTCGCTCACGGGCTGTATCCGGACCCGGAGAGAGGGAAGCTGACCGATGGCGCTCGGCAAGCCATGGAATTCTATCTCACGGTGCTCCGGTGGTTCCTGGACACGGAAAAAGGCCGCTGCAGCCTTGATCCCCTGACGGATATCCCCGCCCTCTCGGCGGAAGAGATCGAAGACAGCCTGATCCCGGATGAGTATCCCGCCTGTCAGAAAGCGGTTTCTGAATCCCGATTCGAGGAGCTGATGCGCCTCGGGCGGGAGATTATGCCCTTCGACCCGGCCTCCCATACCATCGGCGTCCACTATATGGCCCTGCACATGGGCCGTCAGGCCAAGAAGGCGGGGCTGCCGGTGGACCTTGCCATGGTCAGCGCGGCTTCCCTATGCCACGATATCGGCAAATTCGGGTGCCGTGGGAACGATGCTGCCCGGATACCGTACTTGCATTATTATTTCACATACGAATGGCTCAATCGCATGGGCCTGCCCAAGATCGCCCATATCTCCGCCAACCATTCCACCTGGGATCTGGAGTTTGAAAACCTGACGCTGGAATCCCTGCTCCTCATCTACGCGGATTTTCGCGTGCGGGGCATTCGGGAGAACGGCCGGGAGATCGTGCGCATCTACACCTTGGCGGAGAGCTATGACATCATCTTCTCGAAGCTATACAACATGACCTCTGAAAAGCAGCAGCGGTATAAGCGGGTCTACTTCAAGCTCAAGGACTTCGAGACCCTGCTCATGAGCTATGGCGTGCGGCCGGAGCCCCTGGCGGAGCACATGGGGCCGGTGGATCGTCACGATCCCACTCTGCTGGGACAGCGAGAGTGTCTCAACGCCCTCTGCGGGCAGACCATCGAAAACAATATCCGGTTGATGTTCAACCTGGGGAAGGACGTGAGCTTCGGCCAGCTGTTGGAGCGTGCCCGGGGGGAGAAGAACCTGCACAGGATACGGACCTACCTGCGCATTTTCGAGGAATTCAGCACCTATATGACGGGGGCCAACAAGCGGCGGATGTTGGGCCTTCTGTATGAGCTGCTCATGCACCATCAGGGCGACGTTCGGCGGCAGGCGGCCCGGATCATGGGCGCCATCCTGGCCAACAGCGGCCCCAACTACCGCAAGGAACTGCCCCGATCCGTGCCCCAGACGGCGAGCGTGCCCGCCACGGCCGCGCTGCTCACCGAGTCTGTGGAGCTGTGGGAGCGGTATATGGAAATGTGCCTTCATCCCGATCGCAGGATCGCCGCGAAACACGCCATCCGCATCTCCAACTCCCTCAAGATCATCGCGTCCAGCCTTTTCGCCAACTGCGAGAAGGATATGCGCATTCACTATCTTGAACCGTTTCTGAAGCGTCTGGAGGAGGCGGAGGGCTCCGCCCGATTCGCCCTGGTGGACAGCCTGTCCTACGTGCCCCTGGACATCCTGGAAAAGGACCGGCTGGCGGCGCTGGTGTATCGGCTGATAGACCTTTTGACCGACCCGGACGAGGCCATGCAGGTGCTGGTGCTTCGGCGTCTCGAAGACATGCTGCCGCTGCTGGATAAGGCGGGCAGCCAAAGCGTGTTCCGGGGAACAGAGGCCCTTTCCGACAGCCCGTCCAGCGCCGTGCGGTACATGGTCCTGCGGATCAGAAACCGCTATGCGCCTACCGATCCGCCGGAGCTCCAAGTGTCCAGCCTGTATCTCAGCAATCTCAAGACCGCCGTCCACTGGATCGTCAAGCTCACCCAGGTGGACGCCCTGGTGGACGACGCGCTCCTCCATCCGGAGAACGCCCTCCACACCACCATGCACCTTTCCAACCTCCTCTCCGTCAGCGAGCATCTTCCCGTCCGTGAGCGGGCGGGGGAGGGCATGCTGCAGCTCATCGACCTCCTCCCGCTCCACCAGCAGAACGAGGTGATCGTGGACCTGATCCGCGAGCTGGAGACCGGCGAGGACGAGATATCGGTGTTCATTCCCAAATATCTGGGACCCCTGATGGTCCGCCTGCCCCGGAAGGAGCTTTCGGAATGTCTGAATTATCTCAAGGGGCTCATCCGCCCCTCCACGGAGCGGACGGCCACGGCCAGCCTCTACACCCTGAGCCAGCTTCTGGCGGTGCTGCCGGAATCGGAGGAGGATACCGCCCATGAGATATTGGGGATCCTCCTCTCCGGGGTATCCCATTACAGCGATACCATCCACGAGACCGCGCTGACGGTCCTGTGCGAGCAGGTCCTGGCCAATGCCTCCCTGTCCATGGCCAGGCGGCAGAGCTTCTGCGTCTTCGTGGCGAAAAAGCTGCTGTGCCTGCTCAGCGAGCCCCGGCAGGGGGAGTTCATCTTCTTCACCCGGGCCGCAGTGCTCAACCATCTCTACCGCTTCCTGGTGGAATGCCGGGTGCAGGAGATGCCCTTTAGGTACGACCCCGTGCGGCCCGTGGCCTTCTTCCCGGGGACCTTCGATCCCTTCACCACGGGGCACAAGCGGATCGTCCGGGAGCTGGAGGACATGGGCTTCGAGGTGTTCCTGGCCATCGACGAGTTCTCCTGGAGCAAGCATCCCGTCGCCAAGCTCCGCCGCCGGGAGATCGCCTCCATGAGCGTGGCGGACCAGATGAACGTGAGCCTGTTCCCGGACGAGATCCCCGTGAACATCGCCAATCCCCGGGACCTCAAGCGGCTCAAAGACCTGTTCTCCGGCCGGGAGCTCTATCTCGTCACCGGCAGCGATGTGATATTGAATGCCTCCGCCTATCGCTCGGACGCCCCGGGCAGCGCCGGCGATCTCAACCACATCGTGTTCCTGCGCCATGAGAGCGACCGGGAGATCATCGCGGCAAAGCTCCGCGGCAAGACTCTGCTCATCTCCCTGCCCGAGTTCTACGAGACCGTCAGCTCCACCCGGATCCGGGAATACGTAGACCGGAACATGGATATCTCCATGCTGGTGGAGCCCCTGGTACAGAGCTATATCTTTGACCATAACCTATACCTCCACGCGCCCCAGTACAAGCATCCCCTGCGGCCGAAGGATCTCAGGATCGACTTTGCCGACGACGGCAGGACCCTGACCGCCTCCGTTTTCGGGCGCGGCGACGGAAAGAGCCTGGGGCGGGTCTCGGGCAGGACGGTCACCGGAGCGGATCTGTTCGGCATCCTGGGCGACCTTGGCACAGCCGAGTACCTTCGCCGGAACACCTCCGGGCGCATCCTGTACGTCGAAGCCGTGGAGGATCGTTTCCCCCAGGGCGTGAACGGGCTGCTCATCGTGTTCAACGAGTTGTTGGCGAGGAGCCTCTCCTCCGAGCATACCTATGCCCTCTGCCGGATCGACCTCAGCCCCAAGCTCTCGTCCCTTCTGCCGCAGATGGGCTTCGTACCGCTTCCCGAGCGGCCTGACCACTGGTTCGTGGACATGCGCACGCCCATCGTGCTCATACAGGACGTGATGCGCCGGCTCAAGGAGCCTCATAGAAGCGATCCGTCCGTGCTGAGCGTGGTGGAGCGGACCCGGGAGAAGCTCCGGCTGTCCCTGGTGGACCTGTTCCCGGGGAAGCTCCTGTTGACCTTCGACGCGCTGCTCCTCGATATCGCGCTGACGCAGATGGTCCGGGAATCCAACGGCGTGGACACCTGCGGCCCGGATGATCGGCGGCTGGGCCCCAGCATGTGCGTGCCCTACGGTAAGATCTTGGCGGGCGAACTGGTGCCCAACACCGTGACGAAGCATCTGTACGCCGACAAAGCGTTCCTCGGCGGCATCGACCAGTTCGAGATCCGATCCTCCAGCGGCTATTCCGACCTGCACGTCCAGGTGCGGACCCTGGGCTCCTTCGCGCGGCCGGTCATCCTGGTGGACGACCTCCTGCACAACGGCCATCGGATCGAAAAGCTGAACGCGGTGTTCCGGGACGAGGACCTGGAGATCAGCTCCATCATGGTGGGCATCCTCTCGGGCCGGGGCCGGGACCTCATGGACAAGGCCCATCGGGAGGTCCGCGCCGCCTATTACATCCCCAACCTGCTGTACTGGTTCAATGAGGCCCTGCTCTACCCGTTCATCGGCGGGGACAGCTCCATGGAGCACACCGGCCCCGACGGGCTCATGCCCACCTCCAATCTGATCCTGCCCTACGTGTACCCGGATTATCTTGCCGGCGTGGAGGAGAAGAAGGTGTTCGACCTGTCCCGCTGCGCCCTGGAGAACGCCAGGGACGTCCTCAGGCAGCTGGAACTCTGCCATCTGGAGAAGTACAGCATCCCGTTGACCATACATAGGCTCGCGGAGGTCTTCGT
>JAZRUD010000499.1:0-2530 GCA_045652385.1 Clostridia bacterium | reverse complement strand
AAACAAACACCCCGGTCATTCGGCGGGGGTGTTTTTTTGGCGTGCCTGACACGGTTCGAACGTGCGACCTACAGAGTCGGAGTCTGTCACTCTATCCAGCTGAGCTACAGGCACAAAAGCAGCATACGTATTATAGCCTTCGGGGGGGCGTTTGTCAATCTTAACTTTGAGGCGCGGCGAGGGGCGAGAGGTCGAAGGCCGCTCCGGGGGCGGTGAGGGTGCCGTCCTCGTGGAGAAGGAGGACATAGGTGCCCGCCGCGGAAACGCTGACGACGTTTTGCTCGGAACGAAGGGCGGCGAGAAGCCCTTCGTCCACCATCAGCAGGGGTTCCGCCAGCAGCGTCCCGTCGAGGCGCAGGCCGACGAGCAGCGAGGCGCTGCTGTCGACGGCGATCACGTCCGTCCAATCGGACAGGTCCCGACCGGCGGTCAGGAGGACGCCATCCCGCTTGAGGCCCACGGGGGCATGCCCGGCGGCGGCCAGGTCGATCACGTCCTGCCAGTCCTGCGCCTGATCCGGCAGGCTGCTGAGGAGAGACCCGTTCTCCCGAAGGGCGAACAGGACCCCGTCTCCGGCGCTGACGTCGCGGATCATGGTCCAGCCCGACAGGGCGGACAGGTCTTTGAAGCCGGCGTGGAGCAGCGTCCCATCTCGGGTGACGCCGTAGCTGTCCCAGGGGCCGCAGCAGATCGCCGCTACGTCGGTCCATTCGCTCACGTCGCATTGGCCGTATTCGTCGTTCCCGGCGGCCAGCACCCGCCCGTCAGCGGTGAGGCCCAGGGTGTGGGCGTATCCGGCGGCCAGGGCGATCACTTCCTGCCAGCCGTCCACGTCGCACTGACCGAACCCGTCATCGCCGGCGGCCTTCACGGTGCCGTCCTCGGCGAGGAAAGCGGCGTGCCCGTGCCCGGCGGCCAGGCGATGGCTCTGAAGCCTGTCCCGCTGCTGCCGGAGCTGCTCCTGGAGGGACAGGACCTCGGGCGTGTACCCCTGGGCGTAGAGCAGGGCCGTTTCCTCGTCGGCTTGGCCCGTGATAGCCACAGCCAGGGCGCGGGCCCGCTGAGGCGCGTCTTCAAAATCGCCCAGGGCCAGGAAGCCGTCGAAGGCGGTCTGCTGGTCTCCGGCGGCCAAGGCTGATTCGGCCAGGGCGTAGCGGCAGCGGTCGGCCCGTTCAAGGGCGTCCTCGTATCCGGCGGCGGACAAAAATCCGTCCCGGGCGGCCGTCAGGTCCCCGGCGGCTTCCGAAGCTTCCGCCTGCCGGTAGACGCAGGCCATGACCTGCCGGGCGTTGTTCAGCTCCCCGTACAGGGTCCTGGCGGCGGCGTAGTCCCCCGCTTCGAACAGGGCGTCGGCCTTTCGGGCGGCGATCCCGTTCAGCACGTCCGCGGCTCCGGCTGTTTCGGCCTTCTGTCCCCAGCGCTCGGCCAGCGCCCAGTCCCCCTGCTCCGCGGCGGTCGCGGCCCGGCGGGCAAAGACCTCCGATCGGTGATTCGACCACCAGAGCAAGGCGCAAAGAGCCCCCAGCACCAGCGCCGTGGTGACGATCATGCCCGACAGGGGAAGTTTGTTTTGCTGCGCGTTCTGTTCCATAGGCGGCCTCTACAGATACCCAAGCAGACTTTCCATGATGTGCACGGTGTTCACGCCGTTGGCTGTGGAGAACACCAGGTACACGTCGTCTACACCCTTCTCCCGGATAAACTCTGAAAGGGTCCAGCGGGCGTTGAGACGGTCGTAATAATCCCCCCGTACGTCCGTCACGTGGACGGTCTCGTAGTAGGGCATCAGGAAGGGGATAAAGCAGTTGGAGAAGGAATCGCCGATGACCAGGCAGCTGCGCCCGCAGTCCACGCCTGTCTCGAACCGGCGCCAGGGGCCCTGGGTGCCCCCCAGGAAGGCCATATAACTGGCGTAGTCATACAGCAGCGGCGCTTCCGTTTCGTAGCCGTTCCAGAAGACTCGGTAGCCCTTCACCGGCGTGTCGGGGATGGGCACCTCCAAGGTGTCCGGCTTCGTGGTGCTGCGGATGCCGGGATTGTTGAGGGCGCCGCTGCCGTAGAAGGTGCGGCTGGGGCGGAAGGCGTAGCTGTCATAGGGCTTAGGGTCCACGCCGTGGGCGGCCAGGATGGCGTTCAGGGTATAGCAGGCGGCCCGGGGGTTCCAGTGATGGTCCGTCCGGTAATACAGGTATTCCCCGTCCAGCAGATGCTGCTCCAGCACGTCCTGGACGCTGACCATATACACACCGTCGTCGCTGTATTCGTTAACGGCGTCCTCCAGATCCCCGCCCCAGCCGGTGCAGGTGCCGTCCTGGAGCTGGAAGGCCAGGCCCGGGAAGGGCGGCTGGGCGAAGAACACGTGGCCGTCCTCGGGCAGCGCCGCTCTAAAGGCGTTCAGCATACGGATGGCTCGCCGGATATTCTCCGGGGGAAAGGTATAGACCGTGCGTAAGCTGCCGTCGGCTTGCGTCATGGTGAAGGTGCAGGGCTGGATGCCGGAGAGGTCCTTTTCCGGCGAGGGGGTGACGGT
>JAZRUD010000498.1:0-3592 GCA_045652385.1 Clostridia bacterium | reverse complement strand
CAGCGAGGATCTGGCCCCCGCCGTGCGATACGCAGAGGAGGGCTACCCCTGCGCGCCGAACCTGGCCGTCATGTGGCAGCGATCCGTGGATCTCTTCTCTATGGTCCGCTCTGAGGCGGAATATGAGCCCTGGTTTCGTACTTTCGCGCCCAACGGCCGCGGGCCGAAAGCGGGCGAGATGATCTATCTGCCCGACCACGCCGCCACCCTCCGCGCCATCGGCGAGACCGACGCCGAGGCCTTCTACCGGGGGGACATCGCCCGGAAGATCGACGAACAGAGCCGCCGGGACGGGGGGTATATCCGCTGCGAGGACTATGCCGCCTTCCGGCCCAAATGGGTGGAGCCCATCTCGGTGAACTACCGGGGCTTCGACGTGTGCGAGATCCCGCCCAACGGCCAGGGGATCGCGGCCCTCATGGCGCTGAACATACTGAAGGAGTTCCCATTCGACGACAGGGACAGCGTCGAGACCGTCCATCGGCAGCTGGAAGCCATGAAGATGGCCTTTGCGGACGCCTTCCGGTACGTGACCGATCCGGACAGGATGGAGATCGACTATCACGACCTGCTCTCCCCTGCCTACGGGGCCATGCGCGCCCGGGAGATGGGCGATCGGGCCCGGGTCTGGACCCACCGGCTGCCGCCCAAGAGCGGGACGGTGTACCTCTGCTGCGCCGACGGCGAGGGGAACATGGTCTCCTATATCCAATCCAACTACATGGGCTTCGGCTCCGGTATCGTGGTGGAGGGCACCGGCATCTCCCTCCAGAACCGGGGCGCGGACTTCAGTTTGGACCCCGCCGCCGCCAACTGCCTTATGCCCGGCAAGCGGACCTACCATACCATCATTCCCGGCTTCCTCATGCAGGCCGGGCGGCCCGTCGGCCCCTTCGGGGTCATGGGCGCGTACATGCAGCCCCAGGGCCACGTGCAGGTGATGATGAACTATATCGACTTTCACCTGGACCCCCAGCAGGCCTTGGACGCGCCTCGCTGGCAGTGGCTCCGGGACGGCACCGTCACCGTGGAGCGCCGCTTTTCGCCGGAGCTCATGGGCGCCCTGGCGGACCGAGGACACGATATACGGATGGACCCCAACACGCCCAGCTTCGGCCGGGGGCAGATGATCGTTCGTCTCCCCAACGGCGTGCTGGCGGGCGGCACGGAGTCCCGCACGGACAGCAACATCGCCTGTTATTGATCCGAAACCGGAAAGCTTCCTTGAAAAAGGGGGCTTTTTGAGTTGTTTCAATCGGACGTGTTGTTTGTCGAAAAATGTGGTATCCTATATTTATATGAAACGATTTTTGCCCCTGCTGGCGGCGCTGCTGCTGCTCCTTGGCTGCGGCGGCCGCGTGTCTGCGGCGGCCCTGTCCGAACAGGCTACGGCCGCGCCGTCCCATATCGCCTCCCGGTCGGCCCCGCCTCAGGCGTTCACCGTGGCCGCCGGGACGGCTGCGCCTACGATCACGCCGCCGCCCACGCCTTCACCCACGCCTTCGCCGACCCCGACCCCGGAGCCCACGCCCACGCCGGAGCCTACGCCGGACCCGGATCGGCCCATGATCGCCCTGACCTTCGACGACGGGCCGACGGAGTATACCGACCAGGTTTTGGATCTCCTGGAGCGATACGGAGCCAAGGGGACCTTCTTCGTCATCGGAAACAATCTCAGCGAAAAGACCAGGCCCGTTTTACAGCGGATGGCGGACCTGGGCTGCGACATCGGCATGCACGATCTCACCCATACGGACCTGACCAAGCTCTCCGCCTCCGCCAACGTGAAGCGGATCAACGAGATGCGCGCCCTCATCCATGCCCAGATCGACGGCGGCTACGACGCGCACCTGCTGCGCCCGCCCTTCGGGTCGCTGAACAAGACCGTGCGCCGGGCCTGCAAGACCGCCGACGCAGCCAGCATCCGCTGGTCCGTGGACACCCAGGACTGGAGCAACAAGAACCCCAAAACCATATTGAAGATCGTAAAAGCGGAGGCCAAGGACGGGGCGATCATCCTCTTCCACGACAGGCTGAGCACCACCGTCACCGCCCTGGAGGAGGCGATCCTCTGGCTCCAGGCCCAGGGGTACGACCTGGTGACGGTCACGGAGCTCATCGAGAGCAGCGGCCAGAGCATCCGATACGGGGAGGACTACCAGCGCAAGCCCGGCCGGTGACGATATGCCCCGGCCGCTTGACAGCGGGGCCGTTTTTTCATACTATCAACACAGAAAATCAAGGGGGAAACACAGATGGATATGGTCAAATTTCAGGACATGCCCTACGTCCGGCCGGATATGGCGGCGTTGAAGGCCGCCTATCAGCACACCGCCGAAAAGCTCAAAAGCGCAGTCAGCTATGACGAGGCCCGCAGCGCCTTCTTCGCCCTGCAGCAGGCGGAGGAGGAGCGGGGCACCATGGCTGCGCTCTGCTCCGTGCGCAACACCATCGACACCACCGACGCCTATTACGACGGCGAGATGAAGTGGCTCCGGGAACAGAACGCGTCCTTGATCCCCCTTCGAAAAGCCTATCAGGAAGCCCTTTCATCGAGCCCCTTCCGGCCTCAATTCGAAGGGGAGTTCGGAAAGCAGATGTTCCGCATGATCGACGCGTCCCTGAAAACCAGCGACGAACGGATCATCCCCGACGTGATCCGGGAGGGGAATCTGTGCCAGAAATATCAGAAGGACAGCGCCCTCGCCGTGACGGAGTTCCGGGGCGAAAAGTGCAATTTCTACGGACTGTTGAAGCATATGGAGAGTCCCGATCGGCAGGAGCGGAAGGAAGCCTTCCACGCCTGGGCCGCCCTGTATGAGCAGATCAGCCCGGATCTGGACGCCGCATACGACGAGCTGGTGCACCTAAGAAGCAAGATGGCCCGTACCCTGGGCTTTGAAAGCTACACGGACCTTGCCTACCTGGAGCGCCGCCGGTTCGACTATACCCAGGCGGACGCGGCCAACTTCCGCAAGCAGGTCAAGGAGCTGGTGACCCCCGCCGTGGCCGCCATCCGGGAACGGCAGCGGCAGCTGTTGGGCGTGGACAAGCTCCGGTACTACGACGAGGCACTGGTCTTCCCCGAGGGGAACGCGGACGCGGAGGGGACCATGGAGGAGCTGGTGCAAAAGGCCCACGCCATGTATAAGGAAATGAGCCCCGAGACCGGGGAGTTCTTCGAGTTCATGGTGAAGTATCACCTGTTCGATCTCAAGACCCGGCCCGGCAAGCGCATGGGCGGATACATGACCCGGTTCCCCGGCTACAAGGCGCCCTTCATTTTCAGCAACTTCAACGGCACCAGCGCCGACGTGGACGTGCTGACCCACGAGGCGGGCCACGCTTTCCAGGGGTATCTCGCCATGCGGTCCATCCCCGTGACCATGCTCTCCGGCTCCACCTCCGAGATCAACGAGATCCACTCCATGACCATGGAGCATTTCGCCTATCCCTGGATGGAGAGCTTTTTCGGCGGGAAGTGTGAGAAATACCTGACCGCCCATCTCATCGGCGCCATCGCCGTGATCCCCTATATGTGCGTGGTGGACGAATTCCAGCACCGCATGTACGAGAAGCCGGACATGGACGC
>JAZRUD010000497.1:0-5106 GCA_045652385.1 Clostridia bacterium | reverse complement strand
ATGTCCCCCAGATTTCCGATGGGGGTGGCGATAAGATACAGCATCAGCGATTCCCCTCTCCTGAACAGCGCAGGCTGTTGCCGATAAACTCGATGGACCGTGTGATGTTCTCGTCCGTGATCCGGGAAGCGATCCTGTCCCCGTACCGGTCAAGCAGACCGTCCCGGGACAGATTGCTGATATATACGGTAGCGAGCCTCGCGCTGTTGCGTTGATCGGCGATTGCGAAAAGGGCTTCTGCCGTCACGTACGGGATCATCGACTCCGTGCCCAGATCGTCCAGCACCAGCAGGGGCACCCGGGTGAACCGGGGCAGGGGAGAGGTGTTGGCAGAGAAGCCCTCCATGACCTCCTCCGTCATCCGATAGGCCGTGAGCCGCAGGGTGTCGATGCCCCGCTCGATGGCGCGGGCGGCGATGGCGTTGCCCATAAAGCTCTTGCCGCGGCCTGCCTGGCCGAAAAGATAGAGCTGGGGTATCTTGGGGGAGGGTAAGGTGTCCGCGTATTTTTGACAATACGCCAGGATTTTTCGACCGTTCAGCAGAGACGCTTCATCAGGGTAGATGGCCTCGGAGAAACGGGAAAAGACCTCTCTTTCGTTGATGCGGCCCGCTTCCGCCCGATCCTGCTGTTCCAGCCGTAACAGACAGGCGCATTTCTTTTTGACGGGACTGCCCACGTATCCGGTGTCCTGGCACAGGGAACAGGTATAGGCGGGCAGCAGATAATCCTTCGGGAGCCCGTATCGTTTGAGCAGCGCTTCCTCCTCCAGCCGCAGGGTGGACAGCGTCAGCTTGGCTCCCTGAGCGGGCATGGAAAACACGCGGCTGCGCTTTGCCTTCAGGGCGGCAAAGGCCGGGTCCAGGGCGTCGCATTCCTTCCGACGGGCTTCCAGTTGAAGCGCGGCGCGGCGACGCAGGTCAGCATAATAGGTTTCGTAGGTATGCGTCATAGTTCGTCCAAATCCAAAGAGATCTCTTCAATATTCGCAGTTGCAGGAGCTGCCTCCGCATAGTTCAGCAGGGTGTTTCGCTTGCGCGCCCTGCTGCGGCTGTCGGCACGATTGAACGTGTCCTTCTTCTCCGTCAGCGCCTTCTGCGCCTCCTCCACAGTGCGCACCTTTCGTTCCGCCCAATCCTTCAGGACGGCTTTCAGCTTTCCGAAAGGCCGTTCCGCGTCGGCGCACTCCTCGGCGGCCAGCAGCACCACCTCCCGGGGGAGACCGTCGGGCCCGTCCAGAAATACGGAGAGCTGCCGCACGTCGTCGCGGGTGGGGGTGGACACCTTGCCCATGCGGGCGAAGACCATGCGGGCGAACTCCTTTTCGTCGCTGATGGTCTCGCTGTCCGCTTTGATGTCCGCCGCCTTCACCTTATTCTGCTCGTAGAGCTCCCGTAACCGATCCCCCAGCGCTTCGAAGGAAGGGCTGGCGGTGCTGGTCAGCCGGGGACAGGCGGCCAGGATGGCCTCGTCGTCGAAGCCCCACTCCCTGATCCAGCGATCGTACATGGTCATTTCGTCCAGGGTGGGCAGCCGCCGCTTGCTCCACCGGCGGAGCACCGCGGTGGCGCCGTGTTTGCGGACCATGGCGTTGGCGATATAGTCCCTGGCCTGGTCGTAGGTAATTATGCCGGCATCCGCCCAGCTCTTGGCCACGGTGGAGATGTACTGGATGGATACCCGGCGGCCCTTCTCCTCCATGCAGTGGCTCACCAACTCCAGCACCGTCTTCTCCTCCAGATGGAAGACCTCCAGACAGTCGTAGACATGGCCCAGCTCCCGCATGCTGAACCGGCGGGGCGCGGTGAGCTCGTTGAGCGCGCGGACGAAGGATTGGTATTTCAGCGGCACTGCCGTGGTCACCGCCGGCTGCTCCACGGTCAGATATTCCACCTCCAGAGGATCCTCCTGGAGGATGCGGACCAGCCCCTTGCTCTGCCAGTAGACGAAGGCGGTGAGCACCCCTCCCTCCGACAGGTTCAGAGCTTCCGCGATGGACACGTCGCCCATGGAGGGATAGCGGCACTGCATGAGCCCATAGAGGTATACCTTCACGGCCTCGCCTTCGGCGTCGGGCATGAATTCGCTGAAAAACAGGTTGTCGACCGGGGTCTGCTCCCTTTTCTGGGCCTCGGGTGAAAAATGTATATTCATATAGGGCAGTATAGCATAGGGGAAAACAACTTGCAAGGCGGGGAATGGGACAGAAAAAAGAAGAAAATTTACCGCTTGTTCGCTAAATATCTATTTATTCCGCAACAATACACGCATATAATGATACCATGAGCAAAAAGAAAAAGCGTTCCCGTAAAAAACAGAAGGTGTATACCGTCCATTGGCCCATCCTGATGGGGCTCACTGCCCTGCTGGTGGCGCTGGTGCTGCTGGCGGTGGGGGTCGTTCGTGCCTGCGCCCTGCCGGAGGGGGACGCCCTCAGCGCGGAGGAATCGCCGGAGCCCATCATCCCCGCGCCTACCTGGTCGCCCCTGCCCGTGGACGTGAACTTCACCAAGGTCCACAACACATACGTGAAGGTCTTCTTCCAGGACGAGGGAGAGGTACGGGACATGCTCCTGGAGGAGTACATCCTGGGCGTGGTCGCCGGAGAGGTGGGCGCCAGCTACCCCATGGAGGCCCTGAAAGCCCAGGCCGTGGCCAGCCGGACCTATACCCTGTATTCCATTCGGCACGGCGGGTGCAAAACGAATCCCAACGCGGACGTGTGCACCTCCAGCAGCTGCTGCCAGACCTATCGTTCCGACGCGAAACTGCGCAAGTCCTGGGGCGATACCTATACCTACAGGTATTCCGTCATCGCCAAGGCGGTCATGGATACGGCGGGGGAGGTCATGCTGTACAACGGCAAGCCCATCAACGCCATGTATCACGCCGCGTCCGGCGGCTGGACCGAGGACAGCGAGAACGTATACGGCAGCACCTTCGCCTATCTGCGCTCGGTGGAGAGTCCTCATGAGATCGGCAGCCGTCAGACGGGGGAAGTCAGATACCACCGGGGAACGTTCGTCGAAAAGGTCAACGGCGCCCGCCCCAACGCCAATATGGAGGAGGACAAACTGGAGGAGCAGCTGAAAGTCCTTTCCCTCTATCCCAGCGGCCGGGTGGAAGAGCTGCAGCTTCACGAGGACGCGGTGACCGGCAGGACGGCGCGGAAGCTGTTCGGCCTGGACAGCGCCATGTTCACCGTGGAAGTCACGAATGACGAGGTCATCTTTCATACCAAGGGCTTCGGCCACGGGGTGGGCATGAGCCAGGCAGGGGCCAACGGCATGGCCGCCGACGGGGCGGATTACAAAACCATCCTGCTGCACTATTATACCGGCGTTTCCATGGGCGTCATCGGCCAGTTTTAGCGGGTATGCGCTGGGAAAGCCTTCAATTTGAACAATACGGCATCTATCAGGACGAGGAGCTGGGCCGCTTCACGGAGGACCCGGTGCGCCTCGTTCATTTCCTGCGTGCGAAGAAGGCTGAACGAGCGATAGACCTGGGCACGGGCAACGGCATCATCCCCCTGTACGCCAACGCCCTCTATGGCTGCCCCTTCGCCGGGATCGACACCGATGGAGCCCAGCTTCGCCTGGCCCGCCTGTCTGCCGAGCGCAACGGACAGGACATCCCCTTCTATGAGCTGGACGTGGGCGAAGCGCCCAAAGCCCTGGGCCATGGCCGGTACGATCTCGTCACCATGAATCCGCCATACTATTCCCGATCCTCGGCAGGGGAGGACCCCCGGCGGGCCCGACAGCGGCATGGGGACCGGCTGGACGACTTCCTGGCGGCGGCCTTCGCCCTCCTCGACAACGGCGGCCGAGTGTGCCTCTGCTATCGGGCGGGTTATCTTGCGGATCTGTTCGCCCTGCTGCGGAAGAACCGCCTGGAGCCAAAGCGGATGGAGCTGATCGCCCACGGCGGGAGAGCTAAAGTCGTTTTGATAGAAGCTAAAAAACTGGCAAAACCTGGCATGGATGTTTTCGTTTCCGGAGGGCAAGACTAAGGGCATCACTTGAAAAAGGAGGTATGCCCCTTGAAACGAAATAAGATCCGGATCTTTCTCGGTACGGTGCTGATCGTCATCGCGCTGCTGGGCGGCTGTACCTGCCGCGCCAGCGTCAAGCCTACGGCCACCGCTGCGCCCACGTGGACGGCCACCATGGCGCCCGTGACCACAGCCGTCGTCACGGTCGTCCCCGCGCCCAGCGAGACGCCCATGGCTTCCGAAGGGATCGACCCTTCGACCAGCCCCATGACGAACACAGGAACGGACAGCGGCAATCCGTGACCGAACCGAAAAAAGATTCAAGTGGAAACAGGACGCTATGGCGTTCTGTTTTTCGTTTTTGGCGTCGAAGCCCGAAAAAATGCCCCGAAAAAATACTTGACATGCCCCAATACCTGTACTATAATAACAAATTTTTAACTAAATTTCTCTTTGACAATCTCGCCGGGCATGTGGTATACTTAAAACAGCTATAGGGAAAGGAGGCAAGCTGCGAATGTTTCAGGTAGGCGATATGGTTTGCTATCCCATGCACGGGGTGGGCAAAGTCGAGGCGATCCAGGAACAAAACATCCTGGGAGAAACCAATCAGTATTATCTGCTGCGTTTCCTCATGGGCCGCATGACGGCGCTGGTGCCGGTCAAGAACGCCGAAAACGTGGGCTTGCGTCCGTTGATCGACGAGGGCACCTGCGGCCGGGTGGTGGAGTATCTCAAATCCGGCGACTGCTCTCAGGAGAGTGACAATTGGAACCAGCGGTATCGGGAGAACCTGGACAAACTCAAGCAGGGAGACGCTCTGGTGGTGGCCGATGTGGTCAAGTGTCTCATGAAGCGGGATCAGGAGCGGGGTCTCTCCGCAGGGGAGCGGAAGATGTACCTCACCGCCCGCCAGGTCCTGGTGGCGGAGCTGTCCGCGTCCAGCGGCCGCGGGGAGGAGGAGTTTCTCCCGCTGGTGGGCGGCGCGTAAGGCCGCAAATGACGGGAACGGCTGCGGCGGAAACGCCGCATTTTCTTTTGAAATTTTGCTTGACAGGGCATACCCTTTCCCGTATAATAGGACAGGTTCATTTTGGAGGATAGCGCGT
>JAZRUD010000496.1:0-5232 GCA_045652385.1 Clostridia bacterium | reverse complement strand
CATATCACGGGCCTGAAGGAGGTCGTGAAGGGCGGCCTGTCCGGGGCGGCCATCCCCTGGGGCCACGTGTTCGTCCTCGCTTTCTTCGCCGTGGGCGCGGTGCTGGGGCTGCTGCTGGTGAGCCGGTGGATCAAGTGGCTGCTGGGCCATTGTCCCGTCCCCACCTACTACGCCATCATGGGCCTGATGCTCGCTTCCCCTTATCCCATCTTCATCAAGTCCGGCCTGCATTTTTCCGGCATGGCCACGGGGAACCTCGTCGCGGGCTGCGTCACCTTTATCCTGGGCTTCGCCCTCGCCCTCTTCCTGGACAGGCAGGGCGAGAAGGCCAACCAGGCTTGACAAATATATAAAAAGCGACTATACTTCCTCTTGATCGCAGGGGCGACCGATTCTTCGGATGGATCCTTTGAATTGGCCTGAGAAGCACCCTTGGAACCTGTTGGGTAATGCCATCGGAGGAAGCGACGCATATGCGCAAAGTATCCGTGCCGTTATCCATCGGCGCGGATTTTTATTTCAGGAGGGAAAGATAATGAAAAAGCTAACGACGAGACAGCTGGTGGAAAGCGCCATCATGGTGGCGGTGGCTACGGTGCTGAGCCTGCTGAAAATCGACCTGCCCTTCGGCGGCGGCGTCACCTTGGCCAGTATGCTCCCCATCATCGTCATCAGCCATCGGTACGGCTTCAAGTGGGGCCTGTTCACCGCCTTCGTGTACAGTGTCCTCCAGCTCCTGCTGGGCGTGGACAACGTGGGCTACGCCACCAGCGCCTTTATGGCGGCGGGCGTGGTGGTCCTGGACTACATCCTGGCCTACACCGTTCTGGGTCTTTCCGGCGTCTTCGGCAACTGCCGCAAGGCGGTGGCCGCGGGCATCGCCGTGACCTTCTTCCTCCGGTTCGTCTGCCACTTCATCACCGGCGTGTGGATCTGGGGCGCCTGGATGCCCGAGGAGTTTATGGGCCTGCCCATGTCCAGCCCCTATCTCTATTCCTTCCTCTACAACGGCTGGTATATGCTGGCCGAGCTGATCGTCACCGAGGTGCTGGCCATGCTCCTCTACAAACCGTTGGAGAAGTTTTTCACCGGCAAGAATTAACAGCTTGTTAACCCATTTGTTGCAACGTTGACAAGTCTTTCTGATACAGTGCAGGATATGGAGGTATTTCGTATGAAGCGAGCCCTTTGTGTCCTGCTTTTTTGCGCCCTGCTGCTGACGGGATGCGGCGTGGAGCCCACCAACGTCATCAACGATCTGGAGAAGGACGAGCCCATCCGCATCGTGGCGGTCATCCAAAGCAGCAGCCCAATCCCCGAGACGCCTGCGCCTACGGGCACCCCGGTGGTGACGCTGCCGCCTACGAGCACGCCCACGGCGGTCCCCACGGATACGCCTGCGCCTACGGACACGCCCGCCCCCACGCAAGCGCCTTCGGACGACCCGGAGGCGGCGGAGACGCCCGTGCCCACGAAGGCGCCCACGCCCACCCCCGCCGTGAGCGAGGGAGAGCAGCTCGTCATGATCGCCCAGCAGTATATCGACTACCCCTACACCCGGGGCGGCCAGTCTCCGGAGCAGGGCTTCGACCCCAGCGGATTCGCGTACTGGTGTCTGAAGGAGATGGGTCTGAAGCTGAAGCGCCGGACCTCCGCCGGGTACGCTGAGGAGGAGGGGTGGAACAAAGTCACCCGTATGAGCGAGCTGCAGCCCGGGGATCTGGTGTTCTTCCGCACCGGCGACAACGAGAACATCAACTGCGTCTGCATCTATATGGGGGCCAACCGGATGATCTACCCGTCCACCAGCAAGCAATGCGTCATCGTCACCGAGATCAACAGCTATTGGACCAACGCCTTTCAATGGGCCAGGAGGGTATTCTGATGGACCGATATTTGGATATGGAAACGTGGCCCCGGAAGGACGCTTATCAGCTCTTTTCCCGGGGGTATCTGCCCTATTTTTCCGTGACCACGCCCCTGGACGTGACGGAGCTCTGCCGATTCACGAAAAAGGAAGGCTTGTCCTTCTATCGGGCCATGGTGTATATTGTATCAAGGGCCATGAACGAGCTGAAGCCCTTCCGGCTGCGCATCCGTAAGGACGGCATCGCCGTCTGCGATACCGTTTCTCCCTCCTACACCACGGCGGGGAAGGACGGGGCCTTCGGCATCTCCGGCGTAGAGTATATTCCCGGGGAGAACATGGCCGACTTCTGCCGCCGGGCCCTCGAGAAGGAATCGGGGCAGCGGGAGCAGATGGAGGTGGAGGACGACGTGCGGGACGATCTGATCTTCATTTCGTCCGTGCCCTGGTTCGTCACCACATCCGTGCTCCAGGAGCAGCCCACCGACCCCGACGACAGCTACCCCCGGGTCCTGTGGGATAGAATCCACGAGGAAAAGGGGCGGCTGCTGGTGAACTTCACGGTGCAGCTCAACCACCGGCTGCTGGACGGCAGCCACGTCCGGGACCTGCTCGTCCGCATGGAGGAGCTGATGGCGCCCCGGCATGACCTTTGAAAGGATGGACCATGGAAAGACCCTTCTATAAGCGCAAATGGGTGCTGATCATAGCCGCGTTGGCCGGGTTCCTGCTGCTGTTCCTGGCGGTGACGGCAGCCACGGTCTCCGCCGCCCGGCGGCGGGAGCTGAACGCCACGCCCACGCCCTCCACCATCCCCACGCCGGAGCCCACGGCCACGCCCCTGCCCAACTATCACGCTCTGGCCTTCGAACCGGACCTCTCCCGGATGGAGGGCATGAACGCCGTGCCCGAGGAGCATCGGGGGGAGCTGGGCCATGAGTATTGGGTGGACGTGACGCCGACGAACGAGGCCGTGACCGGATACACCCTGTTCCGGCATGTGGAGCTGGGATACAGCTTCCTGCTCCTGCCGGACGGCCGGTATCTGAGGCTGGGCGAACGGACCCTCGGCTGCGGGGTGGTGAACGCCCTCTTTGCGGGCCTGGATGCGGACGTTGGCCGGGAGCTGGTCTATACCTACACCGTAGAGACCGAGACGGGCCGCGGAGCGCGGGTGGGCTGGCTGGACCTCGATACCCTGGAAAACCGCACGGCAGCCTTCCTGCTGAAGGACGGCGCCATGGCCCTTGCCGACGAGGGCGGACGGCTGGCGCTCTATCGGGCGGAACTTCGGGACACGGACTCCCGGGGCTTCTACGCCATCGACTTCATCGCCCCTCTGGGTGAGCTCATGGAGCGGGACGGCGCGCTGTTTTTGGAGATGGAATAAGGAAACGGCTGCAGCTTCGGCTCCTTTTCTCGGTAAGTTAAGGACCTGAACGGGAAGTATGGCCTGTGCGATACTTCCTTTTTGTTTCAAAAGAAAAAGATATATCACAATTCTACCGTATTTGTGCCAAATTCGGGGGATAAGATGATACCATCGAAAAAAGGAGATGAACGTCATGGAATATCCTGTGGAGAATAGAAAACGGCAGCGCCTGTCCGTGGGCGTGGGCCTGTTTTTGACCTGTGTTTTGCTGACCACCGTCGTCGGCCTCTTCGCCGGGCTCATGATCAGCAACTATACTCATAACAATTACGTGCTGTACGCCGAGAAAGCGGAGACCGCCCCCGTCCAGCGGGAGGTGGTGCGGGAGGCCGCGACCGCAGCGCCGGTGCAGAACAGCGATGAAACCGAGGCCAAGGCCGGCGCCGTCAGCGCCTTTGCGGAGAACAGCCAGTTCACCAAGGCCCAGATCGTGGAGATGAGCGCCCCCTCCGTGGTGGGCATCGACACCATCACCACCGCCACCACCAACAGTTTCTGGTACGGCTACGGTCAGAGCTACGAGGTCCCCGGCAGCGGCAGCGGCGTGATCCTCACCGAGGACGGCTATATCGCCACCTGCGCCCATGTGGTGGACGGGGCCAAGTCCGTGAAGGTCACATTGAACGACGACACGTCCTATGACGCCGCCATCGTGGGCGCCGACAAGAAGAACGACATCGCCATCATCAAGATCGAGGCCACGGGTCTCGTTCCGGCGGTGGTGGGCGACTCCGAGACCCTCACCGTGGGCAGCGAGGTCATCGCCATCGGCAACCCCCTGGGCGAGCTGCGCGGCACGGCCACGGCGGGGATCATCTCCGCCACCAACCGGACCATCGAGGTGGAGGGCCAGGCTATGACCCTCATCCAGACCGACGCAGCCATCTCCCCGGGCAACTCCGGCGGCGGTCTCTTCGACGCCACGGGCAAGCTCATCGGTATCGTCAACGCCAAGGTCAGCGACAGCCGGGCTGAGGGACTTGGGTTCGCCATCCCCGTAAACAGCGTGTTGGACGAGATCAGCGACCTCCTCAATTACGGCTACGTGACCGGCCGTCCTTACCTCGGCGTGTCCACCCAGGACGTGACGCTCCGGAGCCGATCCGGGATGTGGTACTACTCCGACGGCACCCGCTGCGTGCTGGTGGAGAAGGTGATCTCCGGCAGCGCCGCCGAGAAGGCGGGCATCCAGTCCGGCGATTTGATCCTGAAGCTGGAGGACGTCCAGATCACTTCCGGCGATGCCCTTTCCAGCGCCATCTCCGCCTACAAACCCGGCGACAAGGCCGTTTTGACCATCCAGCGGGACAGCAAGGAGATGACCGTGGAAGTCACCTTCGGCGAATACACTCCCCAGAAATAACCCCCGAGAAACAAGAACAGGGATCGCCCCTCGCGGCGATCCCTGTTTTATTGGATCAGAAAAGGGGGCTATTTCCCCAAGATCATCCCTTCGATACGATCCGCAGCCCAGCGGATCTGCTCCTCCCGCGAGACGGCGGCCGCGCCGTCGCCCTTCTGGAGGCCGTAATCCCCGAACTGAGCGTGGTTGCCGCCGGGCAGCTCCTCAGAAAGGGCGGAGGCGGGCAGATTGGAGCGGTTCTCCGCCAGCTTGTTCATGTCCAGGACCCGGTCCTCGCTGCCGTGAAGCTCCAGAACGGAGAGACGGGGGTCGATGGGCTTGGTGGAATAGGCCGCCAGCAGGACCAGGCCCGAGAGCCGGTCGGCGTTCTTTGCGGCGTACATGGCGGCGCAGACCCCGCCCAGGGAGTGACCGCCCACATACCAGCGATCGTAAGTATAGGCGTCCTGCACGGGCGCGGCGGCGTCGGTATCGAAGATGGCCAGGTTCAGGGGCATCTGCAGGAGGAAACAGTCGATGCCGTCCTCGGCGAGGGTCGTCAGCAGGGGCAGATAGGCCGTGGCCTCTACC
>JAZRUD010000495.1:0-2160 GCA_045652385.1 Clostridia bacterium | reverse complement strand
GGCGCCATCTGGCTGCTGGACACGAACACGGATCGGGTGAGCCCCCTGTTCCATATCGGTCCGGCAGACGTGTCCAACATCACCGTGGAGAACGGCCTCGGCATCGAGGGTCTGGTAACCAAGACGGGTAAATCCGTCATGGTCACCGACGCAGCCCAGGACGCACGCTTCGACGGCACCGTCTTCGACGACAACGGCCTCGTGACCAGGACCATGATCTGCGTCCCCCTCAACAACCTCCACGACGTGATCGGCTGCGTCCAGATCGTCAACAAGAAGGACGGGAGCCTGTACGACGAGGAGGAGCTGCAGCTCTGTGAGCGCATGGCCGCCCTGGCCGCCATCACCATCGACGAGAAGGGCCTCGCTGTAGACTTGGGGGAGGAGAAGGAGGTCCTGGCGGTCTTGAAGGACGTGACCAAGGAGTTCCCCTCCGGCGACGGGGTATTGAAAGTTTTGAAGGGCGTCAACCTGGAGATCTACAAGAACGAGTTCGTGGTGGTTCTGGGCGAGTCGGGCTGCGGCAAGTCGACCATGATGAACATCGTGGGCGGCATGGACTTTCTCACCGACGGCACGCTGACCATCGAGGGGAAGGACTTCTCCCATCCCACGGATGCGGAGCTCACCCAGTACCGGCGGGAGTATATCGGCTTCATCTTCCAGGCCTACAACCTGATGCCCAATCTGACGGCTCTCGAGAACGTGCAGTTCATCGCGGAGCTGGTGCAGGATCCCATGGACGCGGCGGACGCCATCGACAAGGTGGGATTGTCGGCCCGGGCCAACAACTACCCCGGCCAGATGTCCGGCGGCCAGCAGCAGCGGGTATCCATCGCCCGTGCCATCGTGAAGAAGCCCAAGCTCATATTGGCGGACGAGCCCACGGCGGCGCTCGATTACACCACCAGCATCGAGGTTTTGTCCGTGATCGAGGACATCGTGAAGAACCAGGGGGCCACGGTCATGATGGTCACCCACAACGTGGAGATCGCCAAGATGGCGGACCGGGTGGTGAAGGTGCGGGGCGGCCGGATCGCCAGCATCAAAAAGAACCTGCACCCGGTCCACGCCCAGGAGCTGGTCTGGTGAGCCTATGAAGAGAACACAGCGCAAGGACGCGCTCAGAAACATAGGGAAGCAGAAGGTCTCCTTCCTCTCCATCGTGGTCATCGCCATGATGGGAGTGACGGCCTTTTTGGGCATCTGTTACGCCGCCGCGGCCATGAAGATCAACGGCTCCCGGGAGTACAACGATCGGGACTTTCGAGACGTGGAGGTCATCTCCACTCGGCTGCTCACCGAGGACGATCTCGAATGCCTCCGGAACACGGAGGGCGTGCTGAGCGTGGAGCCCCAGTGGCAGGTCACCGCCAACGCCTGCGTGAAGGGGGAGCGAAAGAGCGTGGGCGTGATCACGGTGACGGAGCAGTTGAGCCGGCCCACGCTGACGGAGGGACGGCTGCCCCAAAGGGCGGGCGAGTGCGCCATCGAAAAGCGGCTGGCGGACGAGATGGGCTGGTCCGTGGGGGACACCATCGAACGGCTGGAGATTACGGATATCACGAGCCAGTATTTCCGCGGCCCGGAGAAGATCGTGATCACGGGCGTGGTGGACCATCCCGATCATACAAATTTGAACACGCCGGACACCCTGTATATTCTGGTGAGCCGGGACGCTTTCGACTTTGACGCCCTGGAGGGCTGCTGCATGCGGGCCCTGGTCCGGGTGGACGCTGCCCGGGCGAACCTGTTCGCCGCCCCGTATACCGACGAGGTGGCCGCGGTGGTGGACCGGTTCGAACAAATGGCGCCGGAGCGGGCTGCGCTGCGGGACGCTGAGATCCATGATCAGGCTCAGCAGAAGATCGACGAGATCGACGCCTCCCTGGCGGAGGCGAAACAGACCCTGGAGGACGGCCGAAAACAGCTGGACGAGGGTTGGCAGCTGCTCCGTGAGGGCGAGGAAAAGATCGCCGACGGCGAGCAGCAGCTGATCGACGCCGAAGCGGAGATAGCGGATTCCCGACAGCAGCTGCAGGACGCGGAACAGCAGCTGAACGACGCCCGGGCCCAGCTGGACGACGCCAAAGCCAAGATCGCCCAGGGCGAACAGGCACTGTCCGAGGGCGAGGGGGGGCTCACTCTCGCCGGGGTCCA
>JAZRUD010000494.1:0-1703 GCA_045652385.1 Clostridia bacterium | reverse complement strand
CAAAGTGGATAAACATTCCACGGGGGGCGTGGGCGATACCACCACCTTGATCGTGGCGCCACTGGTGGCAGCCTGCGGCGGCACGGTGGCGAAGATGTCCGGACGTGGTCTCGGGCACACGGGCGGGACGCTGGACAAGCTGGAGTCCATTCCCGGCGTGAATGTAGAGCAGCCTTTGGATCGATTCATGGACATCGTGGGGGAGAACGGTCTTGCGGTCATCGGTCAGTCCGGTAATTTGGTCCCCGCCGACAAGAAGCTCTATGCTCTCAGAGACGTGACCGCAACCATCGGCAGCACGCCGCTTATCGCGTCCAGCGTCATGAGCAAGAAATTAGCCGCCGGCGCAGACGCTATCGTCCTGGACGTAAAGGTGGGCTCCGGCGCCTTCATGCATACGGTGGAGGACGCCAAGGTGCTGGCCTCCCTGATGGTACGCATCGGAGCGCATCTCGGCCGCCGCTGCGAAGCTATCATCACCGATATGAACCAGCCTTTGGGCCTTGCTGTCGGCAACGCCTTAGAGGTGCAGGAGGCGGTGAATGTGCTTTCCGGCCTCGTCCCTGAGGATGAGCCGTTGGTCGAGGTCAGCCTTCTGCTGGGAGCGCATATGCTCATGCTCAGCGACATCGTTTCCACGGAAGCGGAGGGAAAGGAGAAACTGCTGAAAGCCCTGCGCAGTGGGGCAGGCCTCGAGAAGCTGCGTCGTATGATCGAAGATCTGGGCGGCGATCCTGCTTATATCGATGCGGAAAAGATCAAAGAGCTTTGCCGCGTTCAGCGGCTGGTTGAAGTCTACCCCCTGCAAAACGGATACCTGTCCGGTTTGGTGGCCGAAAAGATCGGCGTCGCCTCGCAAATGCTGGGAGCAGGCCGAGCAAAGAAGGAGGACACGATCGATCCGGCGGTGGGCCTCATCATGCACAAGCGGGTTGGCGACGCCGTCTCGGTGAACGAACCGTTCTGTACCCTGTATGTGAACGACGAATCCCATCTTGAGGAGACGATCGCCCTGCTGCATGAAAGCATGACCGTCTCACCGGATAAACAGGATCCTTCGCCACTTGTATATGCGATCGTGAAGGAGTGAGCATGAACCATCCCTTTATCATCATCGACGGAAACAGCCTGATGTATCGGGCGTTCTTCGCCCTGCAGACACCCATGTCCAGCCGGGACGGCACGCCTACCGGTGCCCTGCACGGCTTCCTGGGCATGCTCCTTAAACTTGTGGATCGAAAGCCGAGCCATCTGGCGGTGGCATTCGATGTGCATGGGCCCACGTTCCGTCATCTTAAATACGACGAATACAAGGCGGGCCGCCGGCCTACGCCGGACGAGCTCAGGACCCAGATGCCTATCTTGAAAGACATTCTCCGCGAGATGGATATCGCCGTGGTGGAGTGCCCCTCCTACGAGGCGGACGATATCCTGGGCACCATGTCCCGGCGGGCGGAGAAGGCGGGGCTGGACGTGCTGCTGGTCACGGGAGACAGGGACGCCCTGCAGCTCACCACCGACCACACCCACGTGCTCCTCACCAAGAAGGGCATCACGGACACGGTGGAATTTGATATCCCCACCCTCTTTGAACACTACGGCCTTTCCCCGGCGCGGATGGTGGATCTGAAAGCCCTGATGGGGGACAGCTCCGACAACATCCCCGGCATTCCCGGGGTGGGGGAAAAGACCGCCTTAAAGCT
>JAZRUD010000493.1:0-3773 GCA_045652385.1 Clostridia bacterium | reverse complement strand
AAAGGCAGCCTTTGCTCTCCACATAGGCCGTGCGCCGGATCGTGTCCGGATAGTGGCTGTTCCCACCGTCAATCAGGATGTCCCCTTCGTCCAGCAGGGGCAGAAGCTGTTCGATCAGGGCGTCCACCGCGGAGCCTGCTTTGACCATCATGAAGACCCTGCGCGGTCTTTGCAGCACCCGTACCAGTTCCTCCACGCTGTGACAGCCGATGAAGTTTTTGCCCTCCCCGCGGCCGGAAATGAAATTGTCCACTTTTTCCGTGCTGCGGTTGTAAACAGCCACGGTGAAGCCTCTCGACTCTATGTTCATCGCCAGGTTCTCGCCCATGACGGCGAGGCCGATGAGGCCGATGTCTGCTTTCTTCATAAACTTTTTCTCCTTTATTTGATGCGCTTTGCTTTATCTCTGGACTCTTGCGTTGCCCTTGTACACGTCCCAAACCTGCTTCTCGTCGGCAGGCTCGGCGTAATCGTTGAGGCTGCTGGCCGCGAGAACGCCCGAGGCCCAGCCGAACTGGAGCCACTTCTCGGCGTCCCAGCCCTGGAGCACGGCGTAGAGGAGGCCGCCGGAGAACCCGTCGCCGCCGCCGATGCGGTCCATGACCTGGATGGGCCGGGGCTCTTCCACGAACCACCGGCCGTCGGCGTAGAGGATGGCGCCCCAGAGGTGCTCGTTGGCGGAAACCACCTGCCGGAGGGTGGTGGCGTAGGCCCGGGCGTTGGGGTACTTAGCGCGAACCTGCTCGATCATGCCCTTGAACCGGTCGATCTTGCTTCCCAATTCCTTGCCGCCCGCCTCGGGACCGGCGAAGCCCAGACAGAGCTGGAAGTCCTCCTCGTTGCCGATGAGGATATCGGCCACGGACGCGATCTCGTGGAAGGCCTCGCTGAGCTCCGCCTCCCGGCCCGCCCAGAAGCTGGCCCGGTAGTTGAGGTCGAAGCTGACCAGGGTGCCGTACTTCTTGGCCACGCGGGCCAGCTCCAGACAGCACTCGGTGGTCTCGGGGCTCATGGCCGCGATGAGGCCGGAAAGATGCAGGATGCCCACGCCCTCCTGGCCGAAGATGCGGTCGAGATCGAAATCGGAGGCGGACAGGGTCCGGCCCACCTCGCCGGCCCGATCGTTCCACACCCGGGGGGCGCGCAGGCCGAAGCCGGAATCGGCGATGTTAAACTGGTGGCGATAGCCCCAGGGACCGCCCTGGGCCACGTCCAGCCCCTCGTAGCGGATGTTCCGGGCCCGCAGCTGGGCCTTGATGAAGGCGGCCATGGGGCTGCCCTCCACGAACTTGGTGAGGACCAGGCACTCCTTGCCCAGGGAGGAGGACACGTTCAGCACGCTGCTCTCGGCGCTGGTGGCCTGCAGGTAGAAGAGGTTGCTGTTGTGGACCGCCATCCGATCCTGGGGCGTGATCCGAAGGCCCATGCTGGTGGGGCAGGCCACGGCGTACTTGTAATTCTGCTTCATATCGGTTTCTTCACCTTTCTGTTTCGTGTTTTTCGATGGACATCAGACGCCGGAGTAGGCGGAGAAGCCGCCGTCGATGGGGATGGTCACGCCGGTGACGAAGCCTGCGGCCTCGTTGTTGAGGAGGAACAGCAAGGCGCCGTTGAGCTCCTCGGGCTGGCCGAAGCGGCCCATGGGCGTGGCGGCCAGGATCTTGCCGGTCCGGGCGGTGGGGCTGCCGTCGGGATTCCACAGGAGGGAGGCGTTCTGCTGGGTGGAGAAGAAGCCGGGGGCGATGGCGTTGCCCCGGATGCCCACCTTGGAGAAGTGGACCGCCCGCCACTGGGTGAAGTTGCTGATGGCGGCCTTGGCGCCGGAGTAAGCGGGGATCTTGGTCAGCGGCGTGTAGGCGTTCATGGAGCTGACGTTCAGGATGCTGCAGCCGGCCCTGCCGACCATCTGGCGGGCGAAAGCCTGGGTGGGGATCAGGGCGCCGATGAAGTTCAGGTTGAACACGAACTCCACCCCGGATTTGTCCAGATCGAAGAAGCTCTTGGTGTCCCCCTCGATGTCGCCCACCTCGAAGTATTCCTTGTCGGTGGTGGCCCGGGCGTTGTTGCCGCCGGCGCCGTTGAGGAGGATGTCGCAGGGACCGAGATCGGAAAGGACCTCGTCGGCCACGGCGTAGCAGATCTCCTTGTCGAGCACGTTGCACTTGTAGGCCTTGGCCACGCCGCCTTCAGCGACGATCTCCCGGGCGAAATTGTCCGCCGCCTCGTAGTTGAGGTCCAGCAGGGCGACCTTGGCGCCGGCACGGGCCAGGACCTTGGCGAAGCCGGAGCAGAGCACGCCGCCCGCCCCCGTGACCACGGCCACCTTGCCGGTCAAATCGGTATTCAGCACATTGGGCATCATAAATAAAACCTCCTGTTGGTTTATGGTGCTATTGTATCGGAAAAAACCGCTCCGTTCTATTGTTTCTGTTGTTGCATATATTGCAAAAGTTGCTATAATGGAGGTGGGAAAGGAAGGTGCGCCATGGCGAAGCGGCAATCCAGCCAATTCAATACCCGGCAGTACATGCTCAGCGAAGATTACGAGGTGTTCTACTACAGCGACACCCATTTTCGCAGCGTGGGCAGCCACAGCCACGGCTACTACGAGCTGTACTTCTTCGAGGAGGGCGCCGTGACCATGGAGATCGACGGCCGCGGCCACTCCCTGCAGCCCGGAGACGTGATCGTGATCCCCCCGGGCATGGACCACCGGGCGTCGCTGACGAACCCGGAGAAGCCCTACCGCCGGTTCGTCTTCTGGCTGCGCGAGCCGTTTCTCAAGGCGCTGGAGACCAAGTCGCCGGACTGCAGCTACCTCCTCCGGCGGGCCGAGACCCGCAGCCGATACGTCTATCGCTTCGATCCCGTCGCCTTCAACGCCCTGAGGACCCGCCTCTTTACCCTTCTCGACGAGATCCACGCGGACCGGTTCGGCAAAGCCACGGCCATCGAACTTATCATCACGGACCTGCTGCTGTTCCTCTCCCGGACCGTCTACGAGCAGGAGCAGCGCCGGAACCGGAAGGAGCAGCTGAGCCGCTACGAGGCCATCACCCATTATGTGGACGAGCATTTGGACGAGCCTTTGTCCCTGGACGTCCTGGCCCAGCGGTTCTATTTAAGCAAATTCTATCTGGTCCACCTGTTTCGGGAGAACGCGGGCCTTTCCGTCCACCAGTACATCCTGAAGAAACGGCTGGCCGCCTGCTGCGACGCCATGCTGGGCGGGGCCGCCGTGGGAGAGGCCTACCGGCAATGGGGGTTCGGGGACTACTCCGCCTTCTATCGGGCCTTCCGCAAGGAGTACGGCCTGTCGCCGTCAGCCTATTTAGAGCTGCACAGCCTGTAAATAGAATACCCCAAGGAGGAAACGCACATGGAATTCATGGAACTTGCAAACGAACGGCGGAGCGTCCGCGCCTACGAGGATAAGCCCGTGCCCCGGACCCTCATCGACGAGGTGATCCGCGCCGCCCAGCTGGCTCCCAGCTGGAAGAACTCCCAGACGGGCCGGTACTACGTGGCCCAAAGCCCCGAAGCCCAGGCGAAGATCCGGGCCTGCCTGCCCCCCTACAACCAGAAGAGCAGCGCCAACGCGGCCCTGATCGTCACCGCCTACGAGAAGGGCGTCTCCGGCTTCAACAACGGCGAGCCCACCAACGAGCTGGGGAACGAGTGGGGCGCCTACGACCTGGGCCTTCAGAACATGCTCCTGACCCTCCGGGCCCGGGAGCTGAGCCTGGACACCCTCATCATGGGCATCCGGGACG
>JAZRUD010000492.1:0-4283 GCA_045652385.1 Clostridia bacterium | reverse complement strand
TCTGCCAGGCGAAATCGTCGTATCGGAATGCCTTTACGATGGCCGTGTTGATCTCGTCCACGGTGGCCTTCTCCAATGCTTCCCCGGTGAACAAACAGGTCATCTCCGCCTCGGTGGGCTTCACCTTCCGATCGTGCAGGTTCCAGAAGGGGGCGTTGACGTGGTGGCCGTGGCACATCAATGTGACCACCGGCACCTTCAAAAGCTTACAGAGCTTGCCCAGGGATTCCGGCAGCACCGCCGTGGTGCCGCAGAGGGAGTAGCGGGCCTCGGGATACAGCACGGCGATGTCGCCCCGGTCCACCACCCGCTTGAGCTGGCGGACCAAAGTGATGTCCCGGGTGAACTTGCGCTTGCAGATGCAGCCGATGAGCCGAAGGAGCCATTCCCGCTTCAAGAAGCCGTCGATGGCCACCACGTAGTTGGCCCGATGGGGGAAGACGGCCCGGGTGGCCACGGAGAAATCCATGAAGGCGTTGTGGTTGCACAACAGCAGATAGGGGGGCTTCACGCCCTCCATGCCCACCTTCGTCAGCTTGTTTTTATGGGGAAGCAGCGTCCCCGCCGCCAGGAGCCAGGCCACCGGCAGCAGGTGCTGCCGCAGGGGCGGCCGCTGCATATCGAATCGTTTCACGTCGTCCAGCATGGTGCTTTCCATCCTTTTTTCTTATGGAAAGTATACCCGTCCACCCGCCCTCTGTCAATCCGCAGGGCCCCTTTTTGCGTCTTTTCACGTGCGTTTGGGGGCGGAAAGGGACGTCCGCAGCTCCCTTTCCCGGGGCGAACGATTGCAACGGGCCGGGCCCTGTGGTATACTGTTTCTGAGTTTTTCGATCGGAGGGGTTCCCATGGGCATACTCAAGCGGATCATACGGACGATCATAGGGGCGGCGCTCGTCGCCGCGTCGTTGGCGGTGCTCGTCGTCTTTCCCGTCCTGCGGCTGACCGGCAAGGGCGCGGAGAGCTTTTTGGCCGACGCGGCCTTTCAGGTGACGGATTCCCTGGAATTCGCCGAGGACGAGCTGCTCCACTCCCGGGACTTCGACCGGGCGGCCATCGAAGCCGCCGGGGTGGACCTGAGCGAGAAAAACGTGGTGTCCCTGCTGGGCGCCGTCAAAGCCGCCGCCGGATCGTTCACGGACGGGGATCTGTCCCTAGCGGAGCTGCTGCGGGCGGCGATCCTCACCCAGTGCCTGCTGCCCACGGCGGACAGGCTCGATTCCACCCCCGCCGCCCGGGGCCTGTTCGACACCCTGGGGATCGAATCCTACTACGAGGACTGCAAGGCGGGCTACGCCGCCTGGCGCCGCCCGGCGGCCGGGGCGCTGATCGCTTTCGAGGCGCTCTTAGGGCTGCTGCTTTTGTGCGCCCTGGGGAGCGTGCTCCAGGCCCTGTTCGGGCATCGCAAGGGCTTCGACGCGGCCCTGCTCGTCCTGGAGCTTTTGCTGCTGGGGCTGCTCTGGGGGGCAGCGTTCCTGAGCCGTCCCCTCCTCGGGGAGCTGGGGCTGCCGGCCACGGCGCAGCTCTCGCCCGTTTTCCTCTCCCTGCTGGCCCCGGCAGGGGTGATCCTGGGGATGGTGTTCAAGACCCTGCTGTCGGACGGCAGGAAGTGAGCCCGGCCCCGCGCCGAAAAAACGATCGCCGCCCCGCTGTGGGACGGCGATTTTTCTTACTCCATATGAAACAGCCGTTTGCCGTTCTCGAAGAGAAGGGGCGACAGGTCCTCCTCGGCCATGCCCCGCAGCTCGGCCAGCTTTTGAAGCACGTAGAGGGTCTTGGTGGGGTCGTTGCGCTTGCCCCGGAAGGGCACGGGGGCCATATAGGGACAGTCGGTCTCCACCACCAGCCGGTCGAGGGGCGCCTTGGCCGCCACCTCCACGTTTTTCCTGGCGTTCTTGAAGGTCAGCGCGCCGCCGAAACCGATGTAAAAGCCCAGGTCCAGGCAGTCCCTGGCGGTTTCCCAGCTGCCGGAGAAGCAGTGCATGACGCCGGTCACCTGCCCCCGGTGGGCCCGGAGGATGTCCACCGTGTCCCCGTGGGCCTCCCGGTCGTGGACGACGACGGGCAGGTTATGGGCCGCGGCCAGGGAGAGCTGGGCGTCGAAGAACGCCCTTTGGACCTCCCGGGGCGGGTTCTCGGGCCAGTAGTAATCAAGGCCGATCCCCCCCACCGCCGGGATCTTCGGATGACCGGGGGCGGCCGCTACCCGGTCCAGGTCCAAAAGGGCATAGGGCCCCAGCTCCTCCGGGTGGAGCCCCGCGGCCCCGCAGATCATGGGGTGGGCTTCCACGAAGGGGATCAGCTTTTCAAGATATTGGAGGTCCGTGCAGGCCTCCATGACCAGCTTCACGTGGTTTTCCGCCAGGGAAGCGATGAGCTGTTCCCGATCCTCGTCGAAGCGCTCGTCCAGCAGATGGGCGTGGGTGTCGAAGATATCCATAGGTCCCCCCTGTTCATTCCGCCGGCGTCTTCTGCCTGCGCGCCTCCCGGATCAGCGAGATCACGGTGGTGACGGCGATGAACAGGCAGGAGGCGGCGCCCACGTAATTTTGTATCACCAGGCTGAAGGCGGCGTACATGACCATGTTGATCACGAAGGCGATCTTCAATCCCCTCTCGTCGTCCTTCAGCCGAAACACGGCGATGGAGTATTCCAGGTTCGCCACGATGGGCAGCCAGCCCAGCAGGCCCCGGTTGTTGAAGAGCACGCCCAGGGCGACCCCCAGCAGGATCAGTATCCATTCGACGGCCCTGCTCTTGATCCGCTTCATGGCCGCCAGGTTGCGGAGGATGGCGACCACGTTCTGGGCGGTGCTGCTGTACCCCTTGAGGATGATGGAGCCCGCGCCGTAAAACACCTGGCTCAGCATCTGGACGGCCATGATCTCGCTGTGCTTTTTCCGCGTGCCGCTGATGGAATCCGTGACCATGGCGCACAGGCTGCAGACGTTTCCGAGGATGATATCGTTCACCGTCACGGCCCTCCTTCCGCCGGATTTCTACGCAAAGGGGCGGGCCGAAGCCCGCCCGTTTCGTTCCGTTTTACCGCACCACGTACCCGGAGGGCATGTCGGCGCTGGGTGTGATGAGGGCCAGATGCTCGTCGGCGGGATCGGACACCGCCAGGACCATGCCCCGGCTCTCCACGCCGCAGAGGGTGGCGGGCTTCAAATTCGCCACCAGCACCACGGTCTTGCCCACGAGATCGGCGGGGGCGTACCACTTCTTGATGCCGGAGACCACGGTCCTTTCCTCGTCGCCCACGTCCAGCGTGAGCTTCAGCAGCTTCTTGGACTTCTTGACCTCCTCGCAGGCCTTCACTTTGGCGAGCCGCAGATCCACCTTCATGAACTCGTCGTAGGTGATCTCCTCCTTGAGGGGGGGCAGAGCGGGCTGCTCCGGCTCGGCCGGGGCCGCGGGGGCCTCCTCCTTCACGCCCACCTTGTCCAGGACCTCCTTGAGGTCCAGCCGGGCGAAGAGGATCTCGGGCTTCTCGGCCACCCTGTTCCCCGAGGGATAGAGGCCGAAGTCCGTGAACCCGTCGAAGGGCCGGGGGTTGGCGTTGAGCTCGGAAAGGATCTTCGCCGCCGTGTCCGGCAGGAAGGGAACGAGGATGCTGGCGCCCATGGCGATGCTCTCGGTCAGGTTATAGAGGACCTCCCTGAGCCGGTCGGCCTTGGCCGGGTCCTTGGCCAGCGTCCAGGGGGCGGTCTCGTCGATATACTTGTTGCAGCGCTTGAAGAGGTTGAAGATCTCCGTGATGGCGTCGGCCACCCGAAGCTCGTCCATCTTGGCGGTGACCTTGCCGATCGCGGCGGCGGCCGCCTCCTTCAGCTCCTCGTCCACGGGCTCCCGGGCGCCGGTGCGCTCCACCACGCCGCCGAAGTACTTGTTGGACATGGCCACGGTCCGGTTCACCAGGTTGCCCAACGTGTTGGCCAGGTCCGCGTTCAGCCGCTCCACCAGCAGCTCGTAGGTGATGGTGCCGTCGCTGTCGAAGGGCATCTCGTGGATGAGGAAGTAGCGGACCGCGTCCACGCCGAAGAGCTTCACGAGATCGTGGGCGTACATGACGTTGCCCTTGCTTTTGCTCATCTTCCCCTCGCCCATGAGGAGCCAGGGGTGGCCGAAGACCTGCTTCGGGAGCGGCAGATCGAGGGCCATGAGGAAGATGGGCCAGTAGATGGTGTGGAAGCGGATGATGTCCTTGCCGATCAGGTGCAGATCCGCGGGCCAGAGCTTCTTGAACTAAGTCGGAGGCCAAGCGGTCTTAGGAAGACAAC
>JAZRUD010000491.1:0-2240 GCA_045652385.1 Clostridia bacterium | reverse complement strand
GAGGTTACTGGGCATGACCACGTCCATGTCCTGCAGGCCCATGCGCTCCCGGACCACCCTCTCGAGGCGGGTCAGGCCCACCCGGATCTGGTTCTGCAGCAGCTCGCCCACGCTCCGGATACGGCGGTTGCCCAGATGGTCGATATCGTCCGTCTTGCCGATGCCGTAGCTAAGGTCGATCATATAGGAGACGGAAGCCACCATATCGTCGGGGACGATGTGGCGGGGGATCAGGTCATAGTAGTGGCTGCGCAGGAAGTCCTTCTGGCCTTCCTCCCCCTCGATAGCCTGCATCTCGGGGAGAAGCGCGAGGAGCGTCGGGATATGGACGTCCTCGTTGAGGCCCGCCTCGATGGGCGCGAAGGGCAGGAAGCCCGCGGCGGAGGCGAAGTTGTTGCCCACCACCTTCACGGCCCTGTCGTTGATCCGCACGGACACGGCGTTGACGCCGGCGTTTTGGATCTCCTCGGCCTTTTGCTTGGTGATGAACGCGCCCTCCTCCAGCAGCACTTCGCCGGTGATGGGCGAAACCACCATCTCGGCGGAGATCTGGTTCGTGATGCGGGCCTTCAGGCTCAGCTTCTTGTTGAACTTATACCGGCCTACCCGAGCGAGGTCGTACCGATTGTCGAAGAACAGACCGTTCAAAAGGCTCCGGGCGCTCTCCTCCGTGGGAGGCTCGCCGGGGCGCTGACGCTTGTAGATCTCGATGAGACCGTCGGCCACGGAACGGGTGGGGTCCTTCTGCAGGGTGTTCTCCAGGCGCTCGTCGTCGCCCAGGAGCTCCTTGATCTCCGCGTTGGTGCCGTAGCCGATGGCGCGCAGAAGCGAGGTGATGAACACCTTGCGCTGCCGGTCGATCTTTACGTAGAGAATGCCGTTGCTGTCGGTCTCATACTCCAGCCAGGCGCCCCGGTTGGGGATGACCTGCGCGGAATAGAGCTGGTTGCCCCATTTGTCGGTGCTCACCGCGTAGTACGCGCCGGGGGACCGGACCAACTGGCTCACGATGACCCGCTCGGCGCCGTTGATGATGAAGGTGCCCTGGGGGGTCATGAGCGGGAAATCGCCCATAAACACTTCCTGCTGCTTCACTTCGCCGGTCTCTTTGTTGATGAGACGGACGGTGACCCGCAGGGGTGCGGCGTAGTTCACGTCGTTTTCCTTGCTCTCCTCCTGGGTGTACTTGGGCTTATCGAGGTCGATCCGATAGTCCACGAACTCCAGGACGAGTTTGCCGGAATAGTCGACGATGGGGGAGATGTCATTGAAAACCTCGCGAAGGTCCTCTTTCAAAAAGCGGTAGTAGGAATTCTTCTGCACCTCAATGAGATCGGGCATGCTGAGCACTTCGTTGACCTTGGAAAAGCTCTTGCGGACCCGCCGTCCCATCTTGACGTCATGCATCATCTCGTTCACTCCTTCTGATGCCGTTCTGCACCGACTTGGATTGCATCTTCGCCTCTGCTTGCCCCCCGCCCACGGGATAACTCCTCGAAGTAACGGGCATAGACCGACAGTTTAGCTATCATAATGCGACTTAGGATAATATCACTATGTCTACAAGCTGTCAAGAAATATTTTTACAAACAGGAAATATTTTTGTATCCATGCATAGAGTGGTATGGGAAACCTGTCTCGCTGTCCACACTGACGGCATAAAACCATATGAAAGGAAACGATATACCATGGAACAAGCCATCGTCGCCCGGACGCGCGCCGGTTGGAACAGCGCTGAGGAAGCCCTGCTTTTGGAAGCCGTGGACCGGTGCCGGGCCGCCGGGGAGCCCCTGAAGACCGCCTTCACCGAGGCCGCGGAACGGACGGGCCGCCGTCCCAACAGCGTTCGGAACCATTATTACGCCAGCAGCAGGGCCGCCGGGGCCGCCCCCGCCTTCCTGCCCTTCTCGGAGGAGGAGAGTCTGTCCCTTTTGAAGACGGTGCTGCAGGCCCGGGCCGCCGGGGAATCTGTCCGCGCCTGTACGCTGCGGATCGCCCAGGGGGACACCCGGCGGATGCTCCGCTATCAGAACAAGTACCGGGCCCTGCTCAAGAACCGACCCGCTCTGGTGGACCGGGCCCGCCACGAATTGGCGGCAGCAGGCGGCCCCGCCTTCGATCCCCACACCCCCTCCCCCGCCGGTCCGGGCCGACCCCGGAAGACGGCGGGCCCCGCCGACACGGAAGCTCTGATCCGCACCCTGTGCGAAAGCCTCCTGGAGCTGCTCAGAAGGGCGGAG
>JAZRUD010000490.1:0-5434 GCA_045652385.1 Clostridia bacterium | reverse complement strand
TACCGCATGGCCACCGCTTCGCCGGACTGGGCCAGCGTCATGGTGATCGCCGCCGTCAGAGTGGTCTTGCCGTGGTCGACGTGGCCGATCGTGCCCACGTTGACGTGGGGCTTATTCCGTTCAAATTTCGCTTTTGCCATTACAATACTCCTCCAAATGATTTTTTGTTTTTTTCACCCGCAAACGGATATTGTAACGGCTGCGGGCATGTTCCGAAAGGATGGAGCGGGTGAAGGGAATCGAACCCTCGTGACCAGCTTGGGAAGCTGGAGCTCTGCCATTGAGCTACACCCGCACATTTCCACGGTACGCATTATTTTAACCGTTTCTGACCGAAATGTCAATGGATTCTTGCGCCGTGAAAAGCTATATTTTATATACCTTTGCCCATCGTCAGCCGAATGTCGCCCGCGCAGAAAATTTCATTGCGCGGCGCCCGATCGAGCGTGCGCGAAGGGCATCTTCATCCGGTAAAGCCTCCCTGGTTGAAGGGCGGCGGGGTGTCGGGACCCTGGGTGCCCTCGGGCGCCGCGGGCAGGTTGGGCGCGGGGGTCACGGAGGGCTCGTCCGGGTTGTTCTGGACGGGCGCGAAGAAGGTGGCGTCGGGGGACGGAGAGGCGGCCACGTAGCCCACCTCGTGGGGGGAGATGACCACGCCGTTCTTGCTGTAGAGGTAGATGGTCACGTTGTCCGCGCCCCGGCCCATGTACTGGGCGGCCTTGTCCATGATGGCGGTGTAATTCTTCTTGAGCCGGTTGAGCTTGGTCAAGAGGTCCGAGGTGTCCCCCACCTCGATGCGGTAGCCATCCGGGGTGTAGAGGCTGATGCCCATGGTCTCGGTGAGATCCACGGTCCTGATCTTGTCCGCCAGACCCAGCTCCTCCAGGGTGGAGAGCACGTCCAGCATGCTCTGGACCTGCTCGTCCGCCGGATCGCCCACCCGGGCGCCGGGATTGGCGCCGGTGATGATGAGCCCCTGGACCAAGGGCAGGCCGGGATAGCTGGACGCGTCGCTTTCCAGCACGACGCCCTCCCGATCGATGACGGCGATATACTCCTTGTTGGGGCCCCAGGCCACGGCTCCCGCCCGGTTCCGCTCCTCCACGGTGATGCGGATGCGGTTGGGGAAGACGTACTTCACGGTGGTGTTGAGGTAGGGGTCCCTCCTCAGGTTCTCCCTGGCCTTGTCCAGATCCTGCTGCAGGATATGCTTCTGGCGCTGGAGCCCGGAGGCCGCGATCAGGTCCTCCTCGGTGTAGCGGGTGGTGTAGCCCACCACGTCGATGCTCCGGATGAGGAAGGTGAAGTATCCGGCCAGAAGCACCAGCACGCCCAGGCCCGCGAGCACCAGCAGGGCGGAGAGCCGCTTCTTCGCCTGGATCTTCCGCTGGGCCCGGCGCTGCTCCGCCTCCAGGCGGCGCTGCTTCTCCCGAAGCTTGTCCCGTTCGCTGGCCCGCTTCTGAGCCTCCTCCCGCTCCCGCCGGACCTCCGTCTCGTTGAGGAGCAGGGTGGTGGTGGCCTTTTTGGCGTGTTTGCGCTTGCCGTAACGCTCTTTGGAGCGCTTCTTGCGGGGCACCTTGCCCGTGCGGCGGCCGTAGCGGTCGAAGGTAAAGGTCTCCCGGGCGGAGGAGCGGGGTTCGTCGAAGGCGGGACGGGACGGTTCCTCGTCCGGCTCCGGATACCCTTCGTCCTCTTCGTCGTCCGCCGCAGGTCCTTCGTCCTCGTCCGCCGTTTCTTCGGGAGCCGCCTCCGCCTCGTACGCTTCTTCCTCGTCCTCCTCGTCGTCGGAGAACAGGGAGCCTACCGAGGCCGCTTCCTCCTCGTCGTCGTCCGCGAACAGGTCGATATACCCTTCCGGCTTCTTTTTCTTTTTACGCCGTTCTTCCTTCACCTAATCGTCCTCTCTTCGTATGGCCGCCCCCACGCTGCGGAGGGTAGCCGCAAAATCCACATAGCCCCGGTCGATGCGCTCCGCGTTATCCACCACGGTGACGCCGTCGGCCCGAAGGCCCGCCAGAGCGAGAGCCGCGCCGCCCCTCAGGTCCCGGGCCGCGACCGTGGCCCCATGAAGGCTCCTGACCCCCCGGATCACCGCCGAACGGCCCCGGATAAAGCAGTCCGCGCCCATGCGCCTCAATTCCGCCCCGTGGCGGAACCGGTCCTCGAAAACGTTCTCCTCCAGGACGGAGGTCCCCCGGGCCACGGTGCAGAGGGCAAAGATCTGACTCTGCATATCCGTGGGGAAGCCGGGATAGGGCAGCGTCACCAGCCGCCGCAGTTCCCGGGGCCGCTCCGGCCCCTCCACGTCCAGGTCCCCGCCTTCGAAGCGGATGCGGCAGCCCGCCTCCCTGAGCGCCGTGACGAGGGCGGAAAGATGCTCCTTCCGCGCTCCCCGGACCGTCAGATGCCCGCCGGTGATGGCCGCCGCCGTCATATAGGTCCCGGCTTCGATCCTGTCCGGCAATATGGCGTGGGCCGTGCCGCGGCCCCGCCGCCCGCCCTTGACGCGGATGCGGGAGCTCCCCTCCCGCCGCATGTCAAAGCCCGCCCCGTTCAGAAAGGCCATGAGATCGTCGATCTCCGGCTCCCGGGCCGGGTTCACCAAAACGGTGTCCCCCTCCGCCCCGCAGGCCGCCATGATCAAATTCTCCGTGGCGCCCACGCTGGGGTATTCAAGGGCGATCTCCGCGCCGCCCTTCGGGCGTCCCTGGCAGCGGATGCGCCCCGACGCTTCGTCCACCTTCACGCCCATGGCCCGAAATCCCTTCAGATGCAGGTCCACGGGCCGATTGCCGATGTCGCAGCCCCCGGGATAGGGCGCCTCCGCCGCCCCGAAGCGGCCCAGGAGGGGCCCCAGCAGAAACACGGAGGAGCGGATGGACCCGGCCAGGTCCTCCGGCAGCGCCGCCGTTCTGGCGCAGCCGGCGTCCACGACGAGGCCGTCCTTTACCCAGTCCGCCCGGCAGCCCAGGGCCCGCAGGAGCGATCCCATGTGCTCCACGTCCGTGAGCCGGGGACAGTTTCCGATCTGCACGGGCTCCGGGATCAGCATGGCCGCCGCCAGGATGGGCAGGGCCGCGTTCTTGGCGCCCTGCACCGTGATCTGCCCCTTCAGGGCGTGACCGCCTTCGATGATGAGCTTCGCCATAGGTCCCCTCCTTCTGCCCGCATACCATAAGATATGCACGGAGGAAGCGGACCGTGCCGCGCTAAATATCTATATCTCTGCTGATGTTCAGCAGAATGCCCATGGACACCATGAACACCAGGAGCGAGGAGCCTCCCGCCGAGATGAAGGGCAGGGGCTGACCCGTGGTGGGCGCCAGGCCCGTGACCACGGCGATGTTGATGAACACCTGCAGACCGAACACGATGGAGATACCGGCGGCCATCAGACTCCCGTACCGGTTCCGGCACTTCATGGCCACCCGCATGCCCCGATAGACGATCCAGGCGTAGAGCAGAATGACGATGGCGCCGCCCACCATGCCGAACTCCTCGCAGATGATGGCGAAAATGAAGTCCGACTCGCCGTAGGTCATGTACAGCATCTTCTGATAGCTGTTGCCGAGACCCTTGCCGAAGAGGCCGCCGGAGCCGATGGCGTAGAAGGACTGGATGAGCTGATACCCGTCCCCGTGGGGATCCTGGAAGGGATCGCGGAAGGAGGTCAGCCGGGCCAGCCGGTAGGACGCCGTGGTGGCCAGCACGATGAACAGCACCACGCCTACGGCGCCTACGATGAGGATGTACCGTTCGTCCATGCCGCCCACGTAGAGAAGGATCGCGCCGATGCCCGCCACGATCACGGCCATGGACATGTTGGGCTGGAGCATGATGAGGCCGGCGATGACGCCGATGACCAGCAGCATGGGCGCAAGGCCCAGGGTGAAGGTACGCATGTCGTCCTTATGGCGGGCCATGTAGGAGCACATGAAGAAGATCATGCCGAACTTGGCGATCTCCGAGGGCTGGATGGACACGCCCGCGAACCGAAGCCATCGCTTGGCGCCGTTCAGGGTGGCTGCGCCGGTCTCACCGCTGCTGCCGATGAACAGCACCATGATGAGCAGCACGATGGACACGATCAGGAACATGTACCGGAGCTTGTCGAGATACCGGTAGTTCACCCGGGACACGATGAGCATCAGGGGATAGCCGATGGCCATGTACATGAGCTGCTTCTTCAGGTAGAAGTAGCCGTCCCCGTTCTGGGTGTGGATGGCGTAGTAGTAGCTGGCGGAGAACACCATGACCAGACCGAAGGCGCAGAGGATGGTGACGACCAGCAGGATCGAAAAATCCATGCTGCCCGTCTGCTTCTTGTACAGGAACAGTTTGTTCTTTCTGGCCGCAGTCTCCATGCTTTACTCGAATTTGCTCACGATGGTCTTGAACACCCGGCCCCGCTGCTCATAGTTCTCGAACATGCCCCAGCTGGCGCAGGCGGGGGAAAGAAGCACGTTGTCCCCGGGCTTGGCAAGATCCCGGCACTTCTCCACGGTCTCCCGGAAGGTCTCGCACCGGTAACAGATGTTCTCGAACCCGTGGCGTTTGGCGGTCTCCAGGATCTCGTCCGCCGTCTGCCCCAGGACCACGCAGGCCTTCACGTGGCTGCCGGGCAGGGCGTCGAAGACCTCCTCGAAGCCGGTGTGCTTGTCGTAGCCGCCCAGAATGAGGACGGTGGGCCGGTCCATGGCCTCGATGGCCTTCACGGTGGAGTCGGGGTTGGTGCCCTTGCTGTCGTTGATGTAGCGGACGCCGGAGCGCTCGCAGACGAACTCGATCCGATGCTCCACGCCCTGGAAGGTGCGCAGCGTCTCCTTGATCACGTCCTGGTCCACGCCCTGGGAAAGGGCCAGCAGCGCGCAGAGCATGGCGTTCTCCAGGTTGTGGCCGCCTGGGATGTAGATCTCTCTCCGATCCATGAAGGGCGTGTCCCGGCCGTCCCAGCGGAGCATGATCATGTCCCCGTCCATGTACATGCCTTCGGACACCTGCTCCCTGCGGGAGAAATACAGGACCCGGGCGGGGGTGAGCTTGGCAAAGTCCCGGACGATGGGGTCGTCCCAGTTGAGGACGGCGAAGTCCGCCTCGGTCTGGTTGTCGAGGATCTTGGCCTTGGCGGCGATGTACTTCTCCATGGACCCGAACCGGTCGATGTGGTCCGGGGTGATGTTGCACACGCCCGCGGCCTTGGCGTGGAAGCGGACGTTGCCCTCCAGCTGCAGCGCCGCGGTCTCGGCCACGATCACGTCCCCGGGCTTCGTCTCCATGGCGTGGGCGGAGATGGCCACGCCGATGTTCCCCAGCACGAAGGTCTTCCGGCCGGAGGCCTTGAATATCTCGCCGGTGAGGGTGGTGCAGGGACAACCGTGACCGCCGTACACCTCCACCTCCACGTCGAAGAAAAAGGTGAGGTCGCAGGAATAGT
>JAZRUD010000489.1:0-3983 GCA_045652385.1 Clostridia bacterium | reverse complement strand
ACACGTTGTTCTTGGAGACGAACCGGGCCAGCGACTCGGCTGCCTCATGGCCCTGACCGATGGCGTCGATGACGAACTTGGGGCCGGTGAACACGTCGCCGCCCACGAAGATGGCGGGATCGTCGGTCTGATAGGTGAACTTGTCCGCCACGGGGTAGTTGCCGTGCCAGAACTTGTCGCCGGTGCCCTCCAGGAGCTTGCCCCACTCGATGGCCTGGCCGATGGCGAAGACGATGTGCTCGGCGTCCACGGTCATGGTCTCGTTTTCGTCGTACTTCGGATTGAACTTGCCGGTCTCGGGATCGACGGTAGAGGTGCAGCGCTTGAGCACGATGCCCTTCACCTTCCCCGCCTCGTCCACCAGGACCTCCTTGGGACCCCAGGAGGGGAAGATCTTCACGTTCTCCTCCTCGGCCTCGGCGATCTCCTCGGGGGAGGCGGGCATGGTGTCCCGGCTCTCCAGGCAGAACATGGATACGCTGCCCGCGCCCATGCGGTGGGCGGTCCGGGCGCAGTCGATGGCCACGTTGCCGCCGCCGATGATCACGGTGTCCCCGGTGAGCTTGCGGCTGTTGTCGCCCAGCGCCTTCTCCAGGAAGCTGACGGCGATCTCGGTGCCCTCGGCGGTCTCGTTGGGCACGCCGGGGAGGCGGCCGCCCTGGCAGCCGATGGCGATGTAGAAGGCCTCGTAGCCCTCCTCCTTCAGCTGCTGGATGGTCACGTCCTTGCCCACTTCCACGCCGCAGCGGATCTCGGCGCCCAGGGCGCGGATCACGTCGGTCTCGGCGTCCACCACGGCCTTGTCCAGCTTGAAGGCGGGGATGCCGTAGGTCAGCATGCCGCCGGGCCTGGCGTTCTTCTCGAAGACGGTGGGCTTGTAGCCCCGTTCCGCCAGATAGTAGGCGCAGGACAGGCCCGCCGGGCCGCCGCCGATGATGGCGATCTTCTGGGGCCAGTCCCCGGTCAGGTTGTTGACGATCTTCTTGGGCACGTAGCGGGTCTCGGCGTGGAGGTCCCGCCCGGCCAGGAACTTCTTCACGTCGTCGATGGCCACGGGGGCGTCGACGGTGCCCCGGGTGCAGGCGTCCTCACAGCGCTTGTTGCACACCCGGCCGCAGATGGCGGGGAAGGGATTCTCCCGTTTGATGAGGGCCAACGCCTCGTCGTACCGGCCTTCCCGGGCCATCTTGAGGTAGCCCTGAATGGACACGTGGGCGGGACAGGCGGCCTTGCAGGGGGCGGAGCCGGTCCGATGGGTGTTGACCCGGGCGGTGTCCCGGTAGTTTTCGTCCCAGGCGTACTTGCCCCAGCGGATGCGGTCGGGCAGCACGGACTTGGGGTATTCGACGGGCTTGCCGTCCTTTTGGCACAGCTTCTGGCCCAGCTTCAGCGCGCCGGCGGGGCAGAACTCCACGCAGCGGCCGCAGGCCACGCACTTCTCCTTGTCCACCCGGGCGGTGTAGGCGCTCTTGGACATGTTGGGCGTGTTGTACAGCAGGGAGGTCCTCAAAGCGTTGCAGATCTGCACGTTGCAGTTGCAGATGTCGAAGATGTGGTCGGCGCCGTCGATGTTGGTGACCTGGTGCACGTAGCCGTTCTCCTCGGCCCGGCGCAGGATGTCCAGCGCCTCCTCCTTGGTGATGTAGTGGGCGCGGCCGGTCTCCACGGTGTAATCCGCCATATCGCCCACCTGGATGCACCAGTCGTTCACGTCGTCGGTGCAGCCCTCGCCCAGCATGGCCCGGGAGGCCCGGCAGGAGCAGATGCCCGCAGAGAGATGCCCGTCGTATTTCTGCAGCCAGTAGGAGATCTTCTCAATGTCCACGGCGGTGCGCTCCGCCGCCACTTCCTTCTCCACGGGGATCACGTGCATGCCGATGCCGTTGCCGCCGGGACGGACCATGGACGTGATGTGCTCCAGGGGCAAAAAGGTCATGCGCTCGAACATCTTGGCCACGGGCGGGTTCTTCTCGATCCGATCCACGGAGGAGTTGAACAGCTCCGCGCTGCCCGGCACGAAGTAGCTGGTCCGATACCGGAGCTCCTTGGGCGCGCCGGGGATGGGACCGTTGTCGTCGTAATGATCGCCGTAGTCGTACTCCACGAAGCCGTGGACGCACAGCAGGTCCAGCGTCTTCTTGAAGGTCTCGGCGTCCATGTTCTTCCTGTTCATCTCCAGCAGCTGGTCGTAGGTGTACCACTTGCGCTGCTTCATGGTCAGAGCGATGTCCACCTCGGGCTCGGTCAAAATCTCCCGAAGGCCCCAGTATTCCTCGTCCGTGGTCTTGAGGCCGAAGAGCTTGTGGGGCACGTTGTCGGTGATGCGGGCGCCCAGCTTGGCGTATTTCTTTTGCTTGACCGCCTCGCCGTCGTACTTGGACTTGGTGCGGGGATTGGCGTCGTAGATTTCCGGCATAGTGATTCTCCTTTATCTATGAGGTTTTATTTCCCTTGGTTTTCCAAAATGGCCTTTTCGAGCCAGCTTTCCCAATCCTCGAACCCGTCCCCCGTCTTGGCGGACACCTCGAAGATCTCGATGTCGGGATTGAGCTTTTTGGCCCTGGCCTTGCAGGCTTCGAAGTCGAAGTCGAAGTAGGGGGCCACGTCCGTCTTGGTCAGGATCAGCACGTCGCTGACGGAGAACATGAGGGGGTATTTGAGGGGCTTGTCGTCCCCCTCGGGAACGCTCAGCAGCATGACCCGCTTCTGGGCGCCGGTGTCGAACTCCGCGGGGCAGATGAGGTTGCCCACGTTCTCCAGCACCACCAGGTCGAAATGATCCGCCCCCAGCTCGTCGAGGGCCGTCCGGGTCATGCCCGCGTCCATGTGGCACATGCCGCCGGTGTGGGCCTGGACCGCCTTGGCGCCCAGCTGTTCGATGCGCCGGGCGTCCACGTCGGAGTCCACATCCGCCTCCATGACCGCGATGCTGAACCGATCCTTCATGTCCCGGATGGTCCGCTCCAAAAGGGTGGTCTTCCCCGCCCCCGGCGAGGCCATGAGGTTGATGAGCAGGGTGCCCTTCTTCGTGAGCTCGCCCCGCAAAACCTCCGCGTCCCGATCGTTGGACGCGGTGACGGTCTCCTTGAGTTCGATGATCCGCATATACTGCCCCTTTCCCCATTTTCTTCCCTATCATTGTATCGGTTCGCACGTCAAAGTGCAAGGGCTTCCTGGATGCCTACCGTCAAAAAATGGTGGAAATCGGCGCTGGAATCATATATAATGGAAGAAACCATGACGACAGGAGGACGCGGTAAATGCAAGTGGATCCCTTCACCAAATTCGAAAAGGACTGGGGGCTGCTGACGGCGGGCACCCCGGAAAAGTTCAACAGCATGACCATCGGCTGGGGATCGCTGGGCACGGTGTGGGGCCGGGACGTGCTCACGGTCTACGTGCGGCCGGATCGGTACACCTGGCAGTTCATGAAGGACAGCGACTGTTTCACCGTGTCCTTCTTCCCCGAGAGCTGCCGGGAAGCCCTGGCGATCATGGGCCGGATGTCCGGCCGGGACGGGGACAAGGCGGCCGCGGCCGAGCTCACGCCCCGGGTCCTGCCTCAGGGGATCACCTTCAAAGAGGCCGCGGAGACCTTCGTATGTAAGAAGATCTACATGGCCCCCATGGCCTATGAGGACGTGCCCCCCGTGGCCCAGAGGATCTACCAGAACGGCATAGAGCCCCACTGGATCATCATGGGCGAAGTGGTGGACTATCTCACATGATCGGCGGCCGGACACAACCGAAAACGGACTTTTCCCAGGGGCCGGTGTGGCGGCGCATTTTGGACCAGGCCGGGCCGCTGATCGTGGCCCAGCTGGTCCATCTCCTCTACAACGTGGTGGATAGGATCTATCTCGGCCACATGGGGGACGGGGGCGGCATGGCCCTTACCGGCGTGGGCCTCACCTTTCCCATCGTCACCCTGATCATGGGCTTTGCGGCCCTGTTCGGCACCGGCGGCGTGCCCCTCTTTTCCA
>JAZRUD010000488.1:0-4155 GCA_045652385.1 Clostridia bacterium | reverse complement strand
CAGGCAGGTGGCGATGACCTGAACGTCGTTGTAGAAGCCCTTGGGGAACAGGGGCCGCAGGGGCCGGTCGATGAGCCGGTCGGTCAGGATGGCCTTCTCGGAGGGACGGCCTTCCCGCTTGATGAAGCCGCCGGGGATCTTGCCCACGGAGTAGAGCTTCTCTTCAAATTCAATGGACAGGGGCAGAAAATCCACGCCGTCCCGGGGCGCTTTGGCCACGGTGGCGCAGACCAGCACCGCGGTACCGCCGCAGCGCACCAGGCAGGAACCGCCTGCCTGCTCGGCATACTTGCCGGTTTCGACGATGAGCTTGCGATCGCCGATCATGGTCTCGAACTGTTTGAACATTCCTCTTTATATCCTCTTTCTTAATTAATTCCTGTGTCACATGAGCCGTTTTCGGGACGCCAAGGAGGAAGTGAGCGCCCAAAAACGGAGGCGGGTTCTTCGCCCGCCTCCCTGCCTTGTCGTTACTTTCTCAGATTCAGCGCTGCCAGGATGGCACGATACCGCTCGATGTCCTTCTCCTTCAGGTAGTTGAGAAGGCCCCGGCGCTGACCGACCATTTTCAGCAAGCCGCGGCGGCTGTGATGGTCGTTCTTGTTGGTGGCAAGGTGCTCGTTGAGGTGGTTGATCCGCTCGGTGAGAAGCGCGATCTGCACCTCGGGGGAACCGGTGTCGCCCTCGTGGAGAGCGAACTTGGTGATGATCTCCTGTTTGGTCATTGGTATATCCTCCTTTTATTTATCCCCGCAAACTGAGCAGAAGTGAAGGTCGAAAACGGCCCGGAGACACGCTTGGACCCAGTCTGCGGTTTAACCTTCGATACTGTATCACAAACCCCTCGGGTTGTAAACAGTTTTTTTCTCGGAATCAAAAAGTTTTTTCGCCGTTTCCACGTCCTCCCCGATCTGGCGGGAGAGGGCCTCCAGAGAAGCGAAGGCGCGCTCCTCCCGAAGCCGGGACAGGAAGGCCACGGACAGCTCCGCCCCGTAGAGAGACGGGGAGCCGTTCAGGATATAGGTCTCCACGGTCCGCCGCTTGCCCGCCACGGTGGGGTTCTTGCCCACGTTGGTCACGGCGGGACAGGCCACGCCGTCCAGGACGGCATAGGTGGCGTACACCCCGTCCCTGGGCAGCAGCTGCTCCCCCGTCTCCAGATTGGCCGTGGGATAGCCCAGGGTGTGACCGATGCGCCGGGCGGAAACCACGGAGCCGGTCAGGGTATAGGGACGGCCCAGCAGGGCTTCGGCGGCCTCCATGGCCCCCTCGCTGATCCGGGCGCGGATGCGGGTGCTGGACACGGGCTCCCCGTCCAGCAGCACCGGCTCCGCGATGCGCACCTCAAAACCATGCTCCTCCCCCAGCTGTTTCAGGGTCTCAGCCGTGCCTGCCCCATACTTGCCGAAGGTATAATTGAACCCGGCGGCCAGGGCGGCGATGTCGTACCGCTCCTGGAGATAGTCCACGAAGCCCTCCGGGGACAGATCCGCGAACGCCTGGGTAAAGTCCACCATGTCTACCCGCTCCGCCCCCGCCTCCTTCAGCCAGGAAACGCGCTGCCCGGGGGTGGACAGGCTGGTCACTGGCAGATGCAGGAGTTTCCCGGGCGCGTCGGTGAAGGTGAAGGCCACGGTCTGGGCATTTAGCTTCCGGGCAGTCTCCGCCGCCTGGCGGACCAAAGCTCTGTGGCCCAGATGGACCCCATCGAACATGCCCAGGGCAAGGACCGATTTTGGTTGTTTCGTCTGTTCATTCATACGTCTATTCATACAGATGCACGCAGAGGCGCGCTCTGTTTTTCTCTATCTTTCCCACGCCCAGGAACAGACCTCCGCAGTAGAGCCGCACGGTCCCGTCAGGCTGCCGTTCTTTCCCGTGCAGATCCGTGGGCAGACCGTTCTTGGTGGGGATCAGCCGATCCTCGGGCAGAGTGAGGGCCGGGAACGACGTGAGCGCTTCCTCGCAGGAAATCAGGGCCTTGCCGAGCTCGCCCGCCTCTTTCATCGCCTTGAGCTCCTCCGCGGTGAAGGCCCTCTCCACCGAAAAGGGGCCGGACCGGGTCCGAAGAAGGGCTCCCATGTGGCCGCAGGTGCCCAGCGCGTGGCCGAGGTCGTGGCACATGGTCCGAACGTAGGTGCCCCGGGAGCAGGTCATTTCCAGCAGGAACCGACCCTCCCCCTCCTGTTTCAGGAGCGTCAGGTCGCTGATGGTCACGGGGCGGCGCTTCTCCGGCACTTCCTTCCCCTTCAGGACCAGATCATAGAGCTTTTGACCGTTGCTCTTAAGGGCGGAGTAGGCGGGGGCCAGCTGTTCTATCTCCCCCCGAAATCGGGGCAAAACGGCCGCCAGGGCGAGGGCGTCGATATCCCTCGGGCCCTCCTCGACCACCTGTCCGAAGCTGTCCTGAGTATCCGTAGCGGTGCCCAGGATGAGCTCGAACCGGTAGGTCTTGTCCTTATCCACCAAAAAGTCGAAAAGACGCACAGCCCGGCCCACGCATACGGGCAGAATGCCCGCCGCGCCCGGGTCCAGCGTGCCCAAATGTCCCACCCGCTTCTCGCTGAAAAGCCGCCGCACGTCCACCACGCAGTCGGAGCTGGACAGGCCCGGAGGCTTCAGCAGGGGCACGATGCCTTCCATGATCATGCCTCGTCAAAGGCGGAGAGCAGCGCTTTGGTCACCTGTTTCTCCGCTTCCGCTAACGGCATATACAGGGTTGCGCCCGCGGCCCGCACATGGCCGCCGCCGCCCATGACCCGCGCCAGGGCCGCGCAATCCACCTTCGTCTTGGAGCGCAGGCTCACCTTCACCTCGTTCTCCCCCTCCTCCCGCAGGAAGCAGGCGGCGACGACAGTCTCCACGTCCCTGAGGTAGTCGATGATGCCTTCCGCGTCGGCCTTGAGTCCGCCCAAGGCCTCTGTTTCGGCCTTGGATATAACGCCCACGATGATCTGCTCGTCCCTATAGAGCTTGGCGTTCTCCACCGTGCGTGCGGTCATCCGCAGCTTTTGGAGGCGCTCGTTGCGATAGAGGAGCCGGTTGCATTCAGGGAGGTCGAAGCCGCTCTCCATGACCTTCGCCATGAGGGAGAAGGTCCGGGGGGTGACGCTGGAATAGGCGAAGTTGCCCGTGTCCGTGGCGATGGCGGTATAGAGACACATGCCCGCCTCGGCGGAGATCACCACGCCGAACGCCTCATAGAGCAGGCAGATAAGCTCCCCTGTGGCGGCGCAATCCTCAATGCAGTTCACGTCGGCAAAGGCAGGATTGGTGACGTGGTGGTCGATGCACAGGCTGGGCTTTCCCTTCGCCCGCTGCCACTGTTTCCCGGTGCGGCCAATATCGGCGCAGTCCACAGCCACGAAGGCCTCCGCATCCGCATCCGCGTTCCCGGGCAGCACCGCTTGGGCCCCTGGCAAAAAGCCGTAAAGATGGGGCACAGGGTCGTCACAGATGACCTGAGCCGTCTTCCCCAGCCGCCGCAGGAGCATCTGCAGCGCCAGACAGGACCCGAAGGCGTCTCCGTCGGGAGCCACGTGGGCGATCAGGAGGAAGCTGTCGTATTTCGATAAAAAGGCGACGGCGTCATTCAGCATCGGGCTTGTTCTCCCCGTCCAGATTCAGCTTGTTGAGCAGGTCCGCGATATGGACGCTGTAGGCGATGCCTTCGTCCAGGACGAACTTGAACTTGGGGATGGCCCGGATCTGCATCCGCTTCCCCAGCTCCCAGCCGATGTGGCCCGAAGCGTTGTTCAGCGTGGCGATGGTGTCCTTCCGGGCCTGTTCGTCGGTATCATATACGGACACGCTGACCTTGCAATACTTGAGATCGCGGGTCACATTGCACTCGGAAATCGTGGTCATGGCAGAGATGCGGGGATCCTTCATATCGAAGATGATGCCCGACAGGGTCTTTTTGATTTCCTCGTTGAGCCGTTCCGTTCTGTTATTAGCCATAGTTTTCTTCCTTTCGATAAAAAGCGGGTGCCGCTACGACACCCGCGTCACTTGGTCCTTATCGCTCCACCTGCTCCATGGTATAGGCTTCGATCACGTCGCCCTCGTGGACGTCGTTGAAGTTCTCGAAGGAGATACCGCACTCGTAGCCCGTGGCCACCTCCTTCACGTCGTCCTTGAAGCGCTTGAGTGAGG
>JAZRUD010000487.1:0-5155 GCA_045652385.1 Clostridia bacterium | reverse complement strand
GCCCCGTCCAGCCCCTTGCGGGAGGCCAGAAAGCTGAAGCCCCAGGCGCCGTGGGAGACGATGGCCGCCAGGATGATTTTGAGCTGCTGTTTTTTGTCCATGGAGGATAGTATATTATTTAGCATCAGGAATTGCAAGAGGTCATCCGAATCGCTTCCTCGATTATTGCCAGATCCCGCATATCCTTTTCCCGACCCAGAGCCCGCTTCATCTGCGCCAAACCTCGGAGGGAAATCACGGGCACGCCATCCACCAGCTCTACCCGATCCGTCAGCCAGTTTTCGAAGACCTCTATGTCCTCCGCTAAAGCAAACCATCGGCTGCCGTCGTCCATATACCGAAAAGGCACACCCATCCCCTCAAGGGCGTCGGCCCGGGGCCCGGTACAGCCAAGGTCGAGGTCATAGGTCTCGGGCCTAAGCCCATGCAGAACCATGGCCCCGCCCGCCACTACCCAGTAGTCCTCCTTAGGCCAATCCAAAGCAAGAAGCCTGCACAGTATTTCAGTCCTATCCATGAACTGCCTCCCCGTCGTATCGGTACTCGAAGCTGTAGTCGTAGGGATCGTCCGTGTTTCGCAAGTAATCGTGGCCGATCTCAGATACGATTTGAAATCCGCAGGCCAGGTGGGTGCGGATGGAGGGTTCGTTCTTCTTGCTCACGCAGTCGCAGATACGGAAAGGACCCCGCTGCTTCAGATGGGTTGTGACCTCGTTCAAGAGCAGCGCCGCATACCCTTTCCGCCGATGCTCGGGCTCGGTCTCCAGGGCTTCCAGATAGTAGAATCCCGGCTCCGGCTCGTTCATCCGCAGAGCGCTGACCCACTCCCCCGCCTCCTCCAGCACATAGCAGGTCGCTCCGTGCTTTTGAAAAAACTCGTCCTGCAGGAAAGCGAGAAAACCCTCTTCCACCTTTTTGACCGCCAGGGCTTTATCTGACATGCCCGGGAAGAAATAGTCGGTGTTCTCCCGGTTGCTCTCGGCGTAGACGGCCATGAGCCGAGGACCGTCCAGGTCGGCGTAGGCAGTGATCCTGTGCAGCATGGGGTACATCGTCTATACGTCGATCCAAATGCCGGTGTCCCGGAGGATGGAGTTGGGCACGCTCTTATAGAACCGCTGGGCTTCCTCGTTGGCGGCGGTCAGGGCGATCAGGGTGTCTACGCCCCGGTCTTTGAGCTCCTGCCGGAGCCTGTTCAGCAACGCCTGGGCTACACCCCGGTGGCGATAGCTTTTGAGGACGCAGATCCAGTCGAGATACGCCTTGGTGGACCCGTCGAAGTGACTGCGGATCAGACATGCGTCGATCCGCCCCACAGCATACCCGTCCATATACGCCAGGTACGAAAGGGAATCCCGGAAGGCGTCGCCCTCGAAGCTCTTTTGAACCTGAGCGATGTAGGCGTCGTCGATCTTCCAGCCCCATACGTCCTCCTCCTTCCGCAGGCGGCGCTCGAAGGCAAGGACGTCATCGAGCCTGTCAGCCGTGTAGGGACGGATTGCAAGGTCCCCCCTCTCCTGAGGAGCGGAGCGAACGATCTCCATGAACACGTCGTCCTCGGTGCGGTCGTATTCCCGAAAACCGCACTTCTCGTACACGTGGATGGCCCGGGCGTTGAAGGGAAAGGCCTTGAGATAGACGCGAACAAGGCCCAGCTTTTCCATGCCGTACCGGACCAGGGCGGGGATGGCCTCGGTGCCAAAGCCCCTGTCCTGCATTTTAGCCGTGATGGCGATGCCCATTTCTCCCGAGCCGTTCTCTATATGCACCAGCTCGATGTTGCCGATGAAGGCGCTGGTCTCCCGCTCCACCATGGAAAAGATGGGGGCTTTCTCCCCCAGCTTCTTCCGCACCCATTGGCGTTCCTGTTCCGCCGTGAGGGGCTCGGCGCGGCGGCTGAGGCCGATGAACCGGCCCACGTGCTCCCGGTCGTTGATCATGGCCAGGTAGTCCGGCACCAGGTCCTCCGATACGGGAACGAAGTCTATGTTTAAGGAAGAAAAGATGGGATGCATGGGTGCCTCCTGAAACTGGTTTGCAATCCAAATAATAACAGGGAAAACGCTTGTATGCAAGAGGGGCAGAAGGACTCGAATTCACGCCTGCGGGCTTAGTCGGGGGGGCCGCTCTGAGGCTCCGCCGGAGCCTCATTCGCTCCGGCCCCCGTTCGAGTCCTTCTGCCTCTGCTTAATCAAAAAGAAACCACCCTGATGGGCGGTTTCTTTTTGGCAGGGGCAGAAGGACTCGAACCCTCAAGAACGGTTTTGGAGACCGCTATGTTACCATTACATCATGCCCCTATTTCGCTGGCTTTTCGGCAACGGAAGCAGTATAGCACACCGCCGCTGTATTTGTCAAACGAATTGTGAAAGATAGCGGTGCAAATTCCAATAGGCGATGCGGGAGACCTGCTCCTCGTTGAAACCGGCTTTGAGGAGGGCTTCGCAGAGGGCGGGATAGTCGGAGCTGTTCTTCAGATCCCGGGGATAGACGCTCATGCCGTCGAAATCGGAACCGAAGCAGCAGCAGTCCACGCCGCCGACGCTGACGATGTGGAGGATGTGCGCCACGATGTCCTCGATGGCCACCTGCCGCTTGGGAGCCAGGTGGGGGCCGTAGAAGTTGACGCCGATGACGCCGCCCTGGAGCGCGATCTCCCGGATGAGGTCGTCCGGCAGGCATCGGGGCGCGTTCATAAGGGCCCGTGCGTTGGAGTGGGAGGCGAAGATGGGCTTTGTGGAGAATTCGAGCGCGTCACGGATACCCTCGTCACTGAGGTGGCTCACGTCCAGAGCGACGCCGATATCGTTCATCTCCCGAAGCATCTCCCGACCCAGGATGGTGAGTCCCTTCTGACGCTTGCCCTGGGCTGCGCCTCCGAGCTCGTTGTTGTCGTTCCAGGTCATGGTCATGGTCTTGACGCCCAGCTGCTTGAAGATGCGGAGCATAGCCAAACTCCCCTCGCAGACCTCGCCGCCCTCGATGGTGAGCACGGCGGCGATCTTGTCGCCGTTGGGGTCGAAGTCCCGGGTGAAGGGCACGAAGATGGGGTTGGCTTTCAGCATCCGGTTGTAGCAATCCACCATGGTCAAGCCCTGCTGCAGCGGCGGCGTCTTGAGCTTCGAATCGTACCAGCAGGCGAAGAACTGCATCTTCACGTTTCCTTGCTTCATGTACGGGAGGTGGATCACCTGGTCCCGGCGCAGGGTGTTGATGTCGTAGCCATACTCCATGGCCCCGTAGAGAAAGTCGCAATGGGCGTCGGCGATAGGGAAGTTCATAGTGTTCTCCTTAAAAAGAAGGGGCCGTTTTACCGGCCCCGGTCATCTTATTTCGCCAGCTCCATGGTCCGGGTCTCCCGGATCACGTTTACCTTGATCTGGCCCGGATACTCCATCTCGTTCTCGATGCGCTTGGCGATGTCCTTAGCCAGCAGCACCGCGTCGGCGTGGCTGACCTTGTCGGGCTTCACGATGATGCGCACCTCGCGGCCGGCCTGGATGGCGTAGGAATTGTCCACGCCGTCGAAGGAGTTGGCGATCTCCTCCAGCTTCTCGAGTCGCTTGATGTAGGTCTCCAAGGTCTCGCGGCGGGCGCCAGGACGAGCGGCGGAAATGGCGTCCGCTGCCTGGACCAGCACGGCCTCCAGGGTCTGGGGCTCCACGTCGTTGTGGTGAGCCATGATGCAGTGGATGACCTGTTTGTTCTCCCGGTGCTCCTTGGCGAGGCCCGGGCCGACCTCCACGTGGGAGCCCCCCTCCTCATGGTCGATGGACTTGCCGATGTCGTGCAAGAGGCCCGCCCGGGTGGCCAATGCGACGTTGGCCCCCACCTCGGCGGCCATGATCCCGGCCAGATGCGCCACTTCGATGGAGTGGTTCAGCACGTTCTGGCCGTAGCTGGTGCGGTACTTCATGCGGCCCAGATACCGGATAAGCTCATGGTGCAGGCCATGGACGCCCACCTCCAGCACAGCGGCTTCGCCGGCTTCGCGGATCTGGTTACTGACCTCCTTCTTGGCCTTCTCCACCATCTCCTCGATGCGGGCGGGATGGATGCGGCCGTCCATGATCAGCTTTTCAAGGGCGATCCGGGCGATCTCCCGGCGGACCGGATCGAAGGCGGTGAGGATCACGGCCTCGGGGGTATCGTCGATGATGAGGTCCACGCCGGTGGCGGTCTCCAGGGCCCGGATGTTCCGGCCCTCACGGCCGATGATCCGGCCCTTCATCTCGTCGTTGGGCAGGGGCACCACGGACACGGTGGCTTCGGCCACATGGTCGGCGGCGCAGCGCTGGATGGCCAACGTGACGATGTTGCGGGCCTTGCGGTCAGCCTCCTCCTTGGTCTTCTGCTCGATGTCCCGGAGCAGGATGGCGGCGTCGTGCTTGGCTTCCTCCTCCACTCGGGCCAGCAGCATCTCCTTGGCGGAATCCACGGTCAGGCCGGAGATCCGCTCCAACTCCTGTTCCTGCTGCTGCACCAACGCTTCAGCGTCGGCTTCCCGCTTCTCGACCTTGGCGATACGCTGATTCAGCGCCTGCTCGCGGGTCTCCACGGCTTCGATCTTCTTGTCCAGGGATTCCTCCCGCTGGAAGAGGCGGCGCTCCGTGCGCTGCAGCTCGTTCCGCCGGTCCCGATTCTCCTTCTCGGCTTCGGTACGGAGCTTGTAGATCTCCTCCTTGGCCTCCAACTCCTTTTCCTTACGTATCTCTTCCGCTTTTTTCTGTGCGTCGTCCAGCATGGTGCGGACCGCGTCCTCGGCTTTCGCGATCTTGGCTTCCGCAACGTTCTTACGGTAGAAATAGCCGATCACGATACCGACGATCGCGCCAAGGGCGACGGCGGGGATCAAAAACCACCAGTGCATCGTTTCACTCCCATCTATAAGAATATAACCGGGCAGACGCCCGGTCACAACAGTTCATACCATGGGTTGTATATATTCGCTGTCTATATCAAAAAACGTGTGGAATCGCTTATATTTTCAGCATCTATATATCTATCTATGAACGCACCGAGCGTGCAGGATTACTTGAGATTATTATACGTTTTCGCCCCCACGCTGTCAAGCGCAAACTGTGAAAAAACGGGAAAGCCTCAATGCGCCCCACCCCGGTGTCATCCTGAGCAAGGCCGGAGGCCGCGTCGAAGG
>JAZRUD010000486.1:0-2330 GCA_045652385.1 Clostridia bacterium | reverse complement strand
GAGAGCAACGGCGAGGATGGCTACACCGTCAAGCCCTTCGACTACCCCACCGTGGGCACCCAGATCGTCCTGACCCTAAAGGATGACGAGGAGGGCGAGGACTACAGCCAGTACCTGCGGGAATACACCCTCAAATCCCTGGTGAAGAAATACAGCGACTACGTCCGCTACCCCATCCGCATGATGGAGGAGAAGCGGGTGCCCAAGGGCGAAAAGGAGGAAGGAAAGCCCCAGGAATACGAGACCGTGATGGAGGACGCGGTGCTGAACTCCATGGTCCCCCTGTGGAAGCGCTCTAAGAGCGAGGTCACGGACGAGGAATACAACCGGTTCTATCGGGACAACTTCTTCGACGTGGACGACCCCCTGAGCGTGATCCGGGTGTCGGTGGAGGGCGCGGTGTCCTACACGGCTTTGCTATTCATCCCCAAGAAGGCGCCCTGGGACTTCTACACCAAGGGCTACAAGCGGGGGCTGAAGCTCTACAGCAGCGGCGTCATGATCATGGACGCCTGCGAGGATTTGCTCCCCGATTACTTCGGGTTCGTGAAGGGCCTGGTGGATTCGCCGGATCTGTCGCTGAACATCTCCCGTGAGATGCTGCAGCACGACAGGCAGCTCAAGGCCATCGCCAACAACCTGAAGAAGAAGATCCAGGGCGAGCTCAAAAAGATGCTGGACAGCGACCGGGAGAAGTATGAAACCTTCTACAAGGCCTTCAGCCAGAGCATCAAGTTCGGCGTCTACGACCAGTACGGCATGAACGCGGACTTCCTCAAGGACCTGCTTATGTTCTGGTCCGCAGCCGAGAACAGGAACGTGACCCTCCACGAGTACGTGGCGGCCATGAAGGAGGATCAGAAGGCCATCTACTACGCCGCGGGCGACAGTTTGGCCCACTGTCTGGGCCTGCCCCAGGCGGAGCTCATCCGCGACAAGGGCTACGACCTCCTCTGCCTCACCGACGACGTGGACGAGTTCGCCGTGCGGGTGCTGGCGAGCTACGAGGAGAAGCCCTTCAGGGCGGCCACGGACGACGATCTGGGCCTCGCCTCCGAGGAGGAGAAGAAGGCCATGGAGGAGAAGGCTGCCGAGAGCAAGGATCTGCTGGAGAAGATCAAGGAGGATCTTGCCGGCAAGGTGAAGGAAGTGAAGCTCTCCGACCGGCTGACGAAGAGCGTGGCCTGCCTCAACGGCGAGGGCGGCGTGTCCATCGAGATGTACAAGACCCTGAAGGCCATGCCCAACGCCGGCGACATCCCCATGGCGTTCGTGCTGGAGCTGAACCCCAACCACCCGGTGTTCGCCAAGCTGGCCGGGCTCTCCGACGAGTCCCGGAAGGCGTATTCCGAGCTGCTGTATCAGCAGGCGCGGCTCATGGCGGGCCTGCCTTTGGAGGACCCCGCGGCGTTCTCGGAGCTGATCTGCAGGTTTATGTAATAGAGGATACACCTCATCTCCCACCTTCGGTGGGCCCCCTTCCCCTCAAGGGGAAGGCTCAACATATGCAGGCTTTTCTTTTTCCGCCGCTTTTTCCTTTTCACCTGAAAAGAAAAAGCGGCAAAATAAAGACTTGAATCGAAAGGGGGTCATCCTATGAATCCCAATCAACTGACACAAAAGAGCATCGAGGCCATCCAGGCGGCGCAGCGGATGGCCCAGGAGCGCAGCCATACCCAGATCCAGCAAGCCCACCTGCTGTACACCCTGATCGACGATCAGGAGGACCTGAACGCCCAGCTGCTCACCGCCATGCAGGTGAACGTGACCGGTTTCAAGGGCGAGCTTTTGAACCTGCTGAACGGCCAGGCCAGCTACTCCGGCGGCGGCAGCGGCCAGCTCTACGCCTCCCAGGCTCTCGATCGCGCCCTCAACGAGGCCGAGAGCCGCATGAAGAAGATGGGCGACAGCTACATCTCCGTGGAGCATCTCATGATGGGCCTCATCGCCGAGCCGGACAAGGACCTGGCGAACCTGTTCCGCCGGTACAACGTGACCATGGAAGGGTACCTCAGCGCCCTGCAGAAGGTCCGGGGCACCCGCCAGGTGAACTCCGACAACCCGGAGGACACCTACGACGTGCTGAAGAAATACGGCCAGGACCTGACCGCCCTCGCCAGGGACCAGAAGCTGGACCCGGTCATCGGCCGGGACAACGAGATAAGAAGCGTCATCCGCATCCTTTCCCGTAAAACGAAGAACAACCCCTGCCTCATGGGCGAGCCCGGCGTGGGCAAGACCGCCATCGCGGAGGGCCTGGCCCAGCGGATCAGTCGGGGCGACGTGCCCGAAAACCTGAAGGACCGGCAGCTGTTCGCCCTGGATATGGG
>JAZRUD010000485.1:0-4792 GCA_045652385.1 Clostridia bacterium | reverse complement strand
ACGCCGCCGGGCACCCGGTAGGCGTCGAACACCAGCACCACCTCCGCCTTGGTGTAGCTTTGGTAGTTGATGAGCGCTTCCGTGAGCTTCGAGCGGGCCAAATCCAGATTCTTCTCCGCCAGGGCTTTGAGCTCCTCCCAGGCGAAGATCACGTTGTACCCATCCACGATGATGCGCTCCGGCGCTTTTTCCGCAGGCGGCAGGGGTTCCGGGGCGCTGACGGTGCGCGGCGGGCTATACAGGTTTTGGCGAACGGGCCCGAACTCCCGGGCCAGAATGGCTTCCAGCTCCTTCTCGTCGATGCTCAGGTTCCCGCAGCGAACGGAAGGCGGCTGCGCCGAGGACGGCGGCGTCTTCCCGAACCCGGTATCCAGGTGCATATACGCCTGCACGTCCCGCCATTTCACCGTCATGCCCGCTCCGTGAGCGCAGAAAACGCTGTCCGGCGTGTTGTCCAGGTCCGCCTCCGGATCGTAGCCCCGGGCCTCTATGACGGCCTCGGCGTTCTTGCAGGGCCTGTACCCGCCCACCCGGCAGGAGAACCGGCCCCGGCCCCGGGTGTAGGCGGCCACCTCGGCGGCATAGTCCGTCATGGCGGACACGGGCGCAGACCCGGTGATCACCATCTTCCCGCCCATCTCCTCCGGAGCGTCGTGAACGCCGCCCATGGCCTGGATGTCGCTGATGGCGCGGCCCGCGTCGGCGAAGGGCACCTCCAGGCGGAAGCTGTAATAGGGCTCCAGCAGAACGCTTTGGGCCTGCATGAGCCCCTGGCGCACGGCGCGATAGGTGGCCTGCCGAAAGTCCCCGCCTTCCGTGTGCTTCAGGTGAGCCCGCCCGGCGATCAGCGTGATCTTCACGTCCGTCAGCGGCGAACCGGTAAGGACCCCCAAATGCTCCTTTTCTGCAAGATGGGTCAGAATGAGCCGCTGCCAGTTGAGGGCGAGGTCGTCTTCGCTGACCGCGGAATCGAACTGTAAGCCGCTGCCCGGCGCCCCGGGTTCCAGCAGCAGATGGACCTCGGCGTAATGCCGCAGGGGCTCGAAGTGGCCCACGCCCTCCACGGGCGCGGCGATGGTCTCCCGATAGAGGATGCGCCCCGCGCCGATGCGCACGGGCAAATCGAAGCGCTCCCGGATCAGGGACGCCAGCACCTCCGTCTGCAAAGGCCCCATGAGCTGGACCTGGATCTCGGAAAGGTTGGGCTGCCAGGCGATGTGCAGCAGCGGCTCCTCTTCCTCCAGCTGCCGGAGCTTCGGGAGCACCGTCCGCGGGTCGACCCCGGGCGGCAGTTCGATCCGATACCCCAGAGCCGGGGCCAACAGTGGCGTCTCGGCGTCCGGCTCCGCGCCCAACCCCTGGCCGGGCCGGGTCTCGGAAAGGCCGGTCACCGCCACCACGTCTCCGGCATGGGCCTGCTGCACCGTCTCGTACTTCTGGCCGGAGTACATCCGAAGCTGGGCCGCCTTCTCCTCCAGGATCCCGCCGCTGACGCCCCGATAGCGCAGGGTGTCCCGCACGGAGAGGACGCCGCCGGTGAGCTTCATAAAGGTCAGCCGCCCGGCCTGAGCGTCCCGCGCGATCTTATAGACCCGAGCGCCGAAGATGGCCGGACGAGCCGGCTCCGGGGCGTATTTTGCAAGAAGGGACAGAAACTCGTCCACGCCCTCCAGCTTCAGGCCGGAGCCGAAGCATACAGGGAAGAGCTTGCGCAGGCGGATGAGGCGGGTGATCTCCCCGTCGGGGACCCGGCCCGTCTCCATATACGCTTCCAGCGTTTCCTCGTCCAGCATGGCCAGGGCTTCCTCATCCGTCCCGGGCAAGGGCAGGCACCCCTCCCCGAAGGTGGCTTTCAGGTCCGCCAGCAGCTCCGCCCGGCTCTGCTTCGCCGCGTCCATCTTCGTCACGAAGAGGAAGGTGGGCACCCGGGCCCGGAGCAGCAATGACCAGAGGGTCTCCGTGTGGGCCTGGACCCCGTCCGTGCCGCTGATGACCAGGATAGCTGCGTCCATGGCGGCCACGGCCCGCTCGGTCTCGCCGGACAGGTCCGCGTGTCCCGGCGTGTCCAGGAGTGTCAGCTCCAGCTCGTCCGTTAGGATCCGCGCCTGCTTGGAGAAGATGGTGATGCCCCGCTCCCGCTCCAGGGCGTGGGTGTCCAAAAAGGTGTCCCTATGGTCCACCCGGCCCAGCTTGCGCAGCATGCCGGCGCGAAACAGCAGCGCCTCACAGAGCGTGGTCTTCCCCGCGTCCACATGGGCCAGTATGCCGGCCGTCAGTTTCTTTTTTGTCCCGGTCCCGTCCATCATCGCCGCTTTACATCCACTTCTTTTTCTTGAAATAGCGGATGCAGGCTATCACGATGAGCACCGACAGCAGGAACACCGCCGGATAGCCTAATTTCCAGTTCAGTTCCGGCATGTACCGGAAGTTCATGCCGTACCAGCCGGCGATCAGGGTCAGAGGCAGAAAGATGGAGGTGATCACCGTGAGCAGGGTCATGATGCGGTTCTGCTTCACGTCCATCTGGACCTGGATCAGATCCCGCAGCTGGACCACGTACTCCCTTTGCCCCGTCACCATGTCCTGCAGCCGCATGACCCGGTTGCTGAACAGGTGGAAATACCGCAGATTCTCCTCCTGGAAGAAGCCGTTTTCATTCTCCTCCATCTCCTGCCCGAGATCGATCAGCTGCTCGTAGTGGACCCGCAGATCCAGCAGCTCCCCCCGGATGTCGTTCAGCTCCTGGGGATAAGTCTCCACCTCGCCCCGCAATATGGCCTCCTCGATGTCGTTGAGCCGCTTCTCCACGGATTCCAGCAGGGAAAGGTCCTGGGCGATGATGGTCTCCAGCAGATCGTACAGGAACCGTTCCAGGCTGGGCAGCCGCCACTTCTTGGTGGAGCTGATGGTCTCCACTTTTTGGGCGATGTAGCCCCCGTCGTCCATCAGCGCCACCCCGCGCTCGTTCAGCGCGAAGGCGAACCGATGGCGGGGACCGCTGATCCTCTGCCTGTCCGGGATGGAGAAAGTGCCGGTGAGCGCGTCCTTGTTCACCACAGCCTTGGTCTCGTGGGGCGCGTCCACGTCCAATTCGATATCCAGCTCTATACCTAACTCGCCCCGCAGCTTCCGCCACTCCTGGCCGGTCAGCACCGCCACGAAGGGCACGTCCTTCGGGAGCGATTTGACCTCCGCCAGGGTGCACGGGGTCAGGGATTCATGGATGGAATAAAACATAGCAACCTCCGCAGCGATATCCGCCGACTTTTTCCGTCAGTCTTTCCGTTTCTCCGCCTCTTCCAGCGTCTTCTTGTAGGGCAGGGCCATGCCCTCGGTCATCTTTCCGCCCAGCTTCTTCTGAAGCTTTTCGTTCTTCATCATGGCCCCCACCAGATACATGGCCCCGATCCGGCCCCGATGCTTCTGGGGGAAGTCGTCGTAGAAGCCGTGGGCTTTATAAAACCTGTGATCGGCCCGCATGAGGCCCTGCATCTGATAGATGAGGTCCCGAAAGATCTTGAGGCCGCCCACGCCAAAGAAGTTCTTGGGCTGCTGGTAGTCGTTCTCCACGGCGTAGGCCAGGGTCTCAGCCAGTTGGTCGATCTCCCGCTCCGGCGCAGTTTCGTCGGTGGCGATCCCGGAAAGATAGTTGCCGCCCACCTGGGCCCGGGCTTCCATGAGCAGGCGAAGGTTCGGCTCCCGGCTCAGGGCCCCGTCCACCAGGTATCCCACGGGCTTGCCCATGGTGACCGTTCGATGACCGTTGCAGAACTGGCGGTCGTCGTACAGCTTGAACCGATAGCCCATGGCATGGTCGCGGATGGTGTAGGCGTATACGATGGCGTCGGAAGTCTGGATGTTCTCCCGAAGATACCGGTCGAAGCCATCCTTATAGACGCAGGTCCCGTCGGCGGCGCAGCGGAAGCACCCCAGGCACCCGCCCGCAAAGGGGAAGGTCCTCAAGTTCACCACCCGGGTCTCATAGGGCAGCCGGGCCGCGAACCGGTCGATCATGGCGCCCAGGGCGTCGTCCGCCCCCTCCTCCCGATCGGTGACGATCACCACCGTGCCGGGTTTCTTCGGCGACGCCTCCGCCGCTTCGGGGACAATGGGAAGGAACGGCGCCCGCCCTTCGTTCCGGGGGGGCTGGGCAAAACCGCGCTCCATCTCCCACAAAGCGAAGCGGAAGAAGGATTCCGCCTCCCGGCGCCCCTTTTCCGTCAGCAGGTCCTCCATATCGGCGGACAGGCCCCGGATATGGCGCAGGCCCATGTCGTCGAGGTTGTCCTCCAGGAAGCGGTGGGCGGTCACGTCGTAAAAATGCTTGGAGGTGGTGATCTGGGTGGCATACTTCCCGGCAAGGTCGACGCCGCTTTCCTTCATGAGCTCCACGAACCGATGGAGCTGGGCCGGGACCAGGAACGTATAGACCGGATAGGCGAACAGAAGAAGATCGGCCCCCTGGAGCTTCTCCCTTGCCTCCGCAAAATCCTTTTCGAACGACCGGATGCGCTGCCCCACGTGGAGCGTTTCAAAGCTCACGTCGGGGAACCGCTTTTCCAGATACTTGACCGTGAACAACGTGATGCTGTCCTCCCCCGCCGGAGACCCGTTCAGCGTCAATACCCGCATACTTTCTCTCCTATTTAATGATCCTTACATATGACCCGATCCAGGGCTTCCAAAGGTACAGCCCCTCCCCCGCGGCCAAAGCCCTGAGCAGATCGAGCAGCGGTTCGTCGGGATCGTACACCGTGAGATACAGCTCGTCCGGTTCGGAGGCGATCAGGGC
>JAZRUD010000484.1:0-3380 GCA_045652385.1 Clostridia bacterium | reverse complement strand
TGACGCGCTCTACCAACTGTGCTACACCAGCGCTGCACCGCGCATTATAGCAAAGACGTACCGGGAATGCAAGCCCATTTTTCAAAAATGCCGAATATTTTTGAAGAAAGGAGAGAGCGGGTCCGTGCCCGCTCTCCCCGTCAGGATCAATATTCCGTGGCCGCGCCGATGGCGGTGATGAAGCCGGCGTTCTCGGGGATGATGAACTTCACCCGATGGAGCTGGGCCACCGTGTCCAGGATGGCGGGAACGCCGGGGTACTGGGCGATGGTGCCCACCATGACCACCTTCCGGGTCAGCAGACCCTTGGTGGCGAAGGCGGCCATGACGCCCAGACTTTGGAACACCAGGTTGTAGATGCCCAGGGCGATGTCCTCACGGGAGGCGTCGGGGTTGAGCTTGGCGAGGTTCGCCACGGTGGTGTCCGGCCGGAGGTTGGAGATGTTGCCCTGGCTCACGTCCTTGAGCACCAGGTCCACCCGGGACAGGTCGCCTTTGCTGGCCAGATCGTAGAACTCCTGCATGTTCTCCGTGCCGCACAGGGCCCGGCACATGCCCTTGAGCATGCCGCCGCCCATGCCCGTGCCGCCCAGGTGGGCTGTGTGCACCGGAGACACCCGCACGAAGGCGCTGCCCGTGCCCACGCTGACCAGCAGGCAGTTCCGCACGCCCGCGCTCTGCTTGGCGCCCCGGGACAGGGCGTCGAACTCCTCCACCTTCACGGTGGGCAGGCCCATGACGTTCCCGTCGATATAGGAGGCGCCCACGCCGGTGAGGGCGATCTTGTCGAGCTTTCCGGGGTTCATGCGGCGGATGGCGTCCTCCAGGGGCTCGTCCTTCTCCGCCAGCAGGGTCTTGATGCATTTGCGGCCCCTCATCAGCGCCAGCTTGGTGGTGGAGGCGCCCAGATCCACGCCCAGCACCGCGTCACGGGGCTGCAGGGCGAAGTAGACCGAGGGCACGATGACCACCGCCGCCAGGATCTCCACGATGCCGTTGAGGGCGGCGATGCTGGCTACGATGCTCTGGAGAATGGTGTATACGCCGGCGGTCTCATAGCCGGCCACGCCGTGGATGCGGCAGTAGATGGTCATGGCGGTGAGCACCAGCACGGTGTTGGTCAGGGAGCCGGCGATGGCTGTGACCATGATGGCGGGCGTCCGGGCCATGCGAGTCTTTTTCAGCGCGGCGAACAGGGCGCCGGCCACAACGCCCACGCACACCCGGGGCAGGAAGGCTACGAACACGTTGGCGAAGCCGAAGGGTTTATAGATGGGCAGGGCGATGAGGCACCGCAGGATGCAGGTGAGGCCCCACACGCCGCCCACGATGGCGCCGTACTTCCAGCCCAGCAGCACGCCGGCCAGGATGGTGACGATGTGGAGCGTGGTGATCTCGAGCACGCCGCCGATGCTGATATAGCCGGTATAGGGGACGACGGTCATGACCACGACCAGCGCGCAGAAGATGGACGCCAGGATCATGTTCCGCAAAGAGGATCGAGTATGCATAGCTGAAGAATGCTCCCTTTTGAAAAATACAACTCATTATATCAGATCAATGGAATAATGCAAGCCTCTGCGGCAGAATGGTCGGCCTCGTTGCGCTTGCTGCGGGAGTGTGGTATAGTACCTCGTGACATCGGACAAAGGGGGATCAGCAGAAGGCCATGGCAGACGATCGGATCAGGGAACTGAACGCCATGCAGGCGTGCTCCGGCCCATTGCCCCATCCCGACCGGAACGAGCTTTTGTCCCTGCTGGGGCTGTACGGCGTGGAGGGCATGGAGAGCGTGGGACTCATCGACACCTCCCACGACGAGCAGGACATCCGCTGGAACTATATTATAGATAAGAAGTACGTGCTGCGGCTCACCAACGCGCCGGAGATGACGGAGGAACGGCTCCATGACATGAACCGGCTCATCGCCCGCTATGGGGATTTCGGCCTCAGGTGCCCTGACTTTATCCGGGGAACGGACGGGCGGTTTTTCCGCAGCTGGGGGCAGATGACGGCGTATCTCTCCGAGTTCGTGGATCTGCCTTTGGCCGAGGAGATGGAGCTGACGGAGGCGGAACAGGATGCCCTTCGGACGGAGGTGGTCCTGTCGCTGGCTTGGTTCATGGAGCGATTCAAGGGCGTGGATCTGATCTCCACCATGGGGATGTATAGCCTTTTCGATCTTTGCCCCTACGACGCGCCTTTGGGCATCGACGAGAAGCAGCAGAACATTGACAGCGTCTGCGCGGCTTTGAACTGCATCGGGGAAGGGGAGCTGGCCCAGAAGCTGGCGGCGAAGAATGCGAAGGTCCGGGCTCGGCTCCTGCCCGTATACAAGACTTTGCCTCGCTGCGTGACCCAGGGGGACGAGAACTTCTCCAACGTGCTTATCGACGGGGAAAAGCATATGGCGGGCCTGATCGACTTCAACCTCGCTGGCACGGATGTGTGCGTGAACCTGATCGCCAACAACGCCGACTTCAACCTGGACATCATGCACGATCGGCCCATCGATGCGGCGGAAACCCTGGAAAAGGCCCTCGCAAGTTACCGGAAGAACGCGGCCCTGCTGCTGGACGTCTATCACGCCACGGAAGCGGAGCGAGCCGCCCTCCCAGATTACGCTTGGATCGCCCTCGCCGCCCAATGGCCCTACACCTGCGCCTACATGGACCGGCTCAAAAAAGACGCCGCCAGACCCTCCACGCTGGCCCTTCTCCGTGAGATCGCGGCGCTGGACATGAATAAACTGACTGTATAACATGCATATTCATAATATTGCTGCATAAGAAGGTATAGGACCCCGCCGACCGGGACAAAATAGGCAAAAAGCACGGTCGCCGGAGGTCCTTTTTCTATGGAACTGACAAAGAAACAAATCATCCTGATCGCTGCCGTCAGCGGGCTCGTTCTTTTGCTCACGGCGGCGGCCGTCCTGATATTCACGCCCCGGGACGGGGAGACGCCCGCCGCGCCCACGGCTTCCCCCGCGCAGACGGTCCCGCCCACAGCCACGCCCGCGCCCACAGCCACGCCTGCGCCTACGGTCTTTCGGCTGCCGTTGGTGCCCCGGTGGGACACGCCCCGGCCCACGGCGGATATAGCGGGCGCCTTCGTGCCCCAGAGGACGGCGGCGCCCCAAACGGAGCCGCCCGGGGACGGATCGGACGCCTGGGCGGGTGACGGCGGCGGGCATACCCAAGACGTGCTGGCGGTCGGCCTTCGAGAGGGAAGGGCGGCCGCTTTGCTTTTGCTGCGGCTGACGGACGATACGCTGACGATCACGGCCCTGGCTGCGGACGGGACGCCTCTCGGGGGAGAAAACGATCTGGAAGCGCAGGGCGTTCGGGCGGCGTCCCTGGCGGAGGCGGCCACAGGCC
>JAZRUD010000483.1:0-3364 GCA_045652385.1 Clostridia bacterium | reverse complement strand
CATGGCTACGATCCGACTTCACCTTCACCCGCCAGAGCGCCTATGCCACCGCCACCGTGGCGGACACCATCGACGCCAAATTCCGGGAGCTGGAGGAGCAGTATCCGGGGCTCACCTTCGTGGCCCTCATGGACCAGGGGGACTATATCCACATGGCCATATCCGCCGTGGTCCAAAGCTTGCTGCTGGGCGGCGCGCTGGCCATCCTGATCCTGTTCCTGTTTTTGCGGGATATCCGGCCCACCTTCGCCGTGGGCATCTCCATCCCCGTGTCCGTGCTCTTTGCCCTGGTCCTCATGTATTTTTCCGGGGTCACCATGAACGTGATCTCCATGGCGGGCCTCGCCATCGGTATCGGCATGCTGGTGGACAACTCCATCGTGGTCATCGAGAACATCTATCGTCTGCGGGCGGAGGGCATGGCGGCCAAGGAAGCCGCCATCCAGGGCGCCCGGGAGGTCATGGGGGCCATCACCGCCTCCACATTGACCACCATCTGCGTCTTCGTGCCCATCATCTTCGTCCACGGCATGACCCGGCAGATCTTCATGGACATGATCCTGACCATCACCTATTCCCTCATGGCCAGTTTGATCGTGGCCCTCACCGTGATCCCCGCCATGGCCCAGGGCCTGCTGCGGCGGGAAGTGAAGCCCATGGGCGCCTTCGCCAAAAAGCTCATGGGAGGCTTCGAAAGGACGGTCCGCTTCGCCCTGAGCCACCGGGCTTTGGCTCTGCTGCTGGCGCTGGCGCTGCTGGGCGGGTCCGCCTACTATTCCCTTAGGCAGGGCTTCGAATACTTCCCCGAGAGCGGCGGCACCCAGATCTCCGTCAACGTCAACGTGCCGGAAGGCTTCACCTTTGAGGACAGCTGCCAGCTGGCGGACGAGATGCTGGCCGCCATCGAGACCGTGCCTGACCTGACGGACGTGGGCGGCATGATCGGCGGCGGCCTCACCGACGTCATCGGCCTCACCTCCGGCGGCAACAGCGCCATCACCATCTACGCCCTGGTGGACGAGGAGAGCGGCCGCAGCAGCATCGACGCGACGAAGGACATCAAAGCCGTCCTGGAGCCCTTCAAGGACCGGGCGGACTTCGACGTGGCGGGCGTGTCCACCATGACCATGAGCGCCTCCCTCCAGAGCGGCGGCTTCACCATGAACATCTATTCCAACGATTTGAACGACCTGCGGACGGCGGCCCGGGCCGTGGCGGAGCGGCTCAGGACCGTGGAGGGCTTGAAGGAGGTCACCGGCGGGGCGGAGGATACCTCCCCGGCCCTGCACATCACGGTGGACAAGGAGAAGGCCATCGAGCACAATCTCACCACCGCCCAGGTGTACCTGGCCATCGTCCAGGAGCTGACCAGCAGCGTGACCGCCACCCAGGTCTCCACCACCACCACCTCCCTTTCCGCCACCATCCATTCGGCGGACGGGGAGACGGACCGGCAGAAGCTGGAGAAGATGACCGTGACCGCCACCTTGCGGGACGGCACCACCGAGGAGGTCCCCCTGAAGGACATCATCACCATTTCGGAGACCGAGACCCTTTCCGCCATCCGCCGACAGGAGCAGCGGCGGTACGTCTCCGTCTCCGCCACCGTGGCCGACGGCTATAACGTGACGCTGGTGTCCACCGAGGCCCGCCGGGCCCTGGCGGACGTGGCGCTTCCCGAGGGCTGCCAGGTGGAGTACGCCGGCGAGAACGAGACCATCATGGACGCCATGAAGGACCTGGTCTTCTTGATGCTGCTGGGCGTGCTCATCATCTACCTCATCATGGTGGCCCAGTTCCAGTCCCTGCTCTCGCCCTTCATCGTCATCCTGACGGTGCCTTTGGCCTTTACCGGCGGCTTCATCGGCCTGCTGGTCGCGGGGTTCCATATGAGCATCGTGTCCATGGTGGGCATGATCATGCTGGTGGGCGTGGTGGTCAACAACGGCATCGTGCTGGTGGACTGCGCCAACCGGCTCCGGGAGGAGGAGGGCCTTCTCAAGCGGGAGGCCATCGTGAAGGCGGCCACCATGCGCATCCGGCCCGTGCTGATGACGGCGCTCACCACCATCCTGGGCCTGCTGCCCCTGGGCATCGGCATGGGCACCGGGGCGGAGATCATCCAGCCCGTGGCCGTCGTCTGCATCGGCGGCCTCACCTACGCCACGCTGATGACCGTGTTCATCGTCCCCGTGCTCTACGACATCCTGCGCCGGGACAAGAAGCCAGAGCCCGCGCCCCAGCCGGAAACGGCCCCTGAGCCCCAGGAGCCGACCCAGCCCCCCGAGCCCCAGGAGCCGGCTCCCGTCGTAGGCTGACGCTATCATAGGCATAGAAAAATGCGGAAGGTCGAAAGACCTTCCGCTTTTGTACGTCGTCCGATATCAGTTGATCTTCCAGGCAGGATCCCGAGGATATACGGTCCCTGGAACGGTGGGCGACGGAGAGGCGGTGGAGATGCCCCGGAAGCGGACCTCGTAGGTGGTGCCTTCGTCCAGCCCCATGACCCGGAAATGGAGCACGGTGCCGGGGAACTGGTACTTCACGTCGTTGATGATCCAGCTTTCCACCGTGCAGCCCCGGGGGAGCTTGGTGGCGATGTAGATGTCCAGCAGGCCGCCGGGCAGCTTCTTGCGGGTGACGGGGTTGGTGTAGTCGTTCTCGAAGTCGAACTCCACATACTCCTGGCCCGCGGGCTTGCCGGAGGCGTTCATGAACTGGCCCCAGCAGTTGATGCACTTCATGACCTGGGGGATCTGCTGCTCCAGCTCCCTCGCTTCGAAGGGCCGGGCGTACTCGTCGGTGGGGGACATGCCCTTGAACACCGGCTCGATGGTGGTGGCCTCGTTCAGATCCACCAGCCGGAACTTGATGATCAGGTTGTCCGGGAACTGATACTTGACGCCGTTGATGAGCCAGTAGTCGACCTCGCCCTTGCGGGGGATCACGGCGGTGACGTAGCAGGAGAGGGTGCCGCCCGGACAGTAGGTGTTGGTGACGGGGCTGTAGTAGGTGTCCTCGAAGTCGAACTCCGTGTACTTGGTGCCGGAGGCGTGGTTGTTCTTGGTCAGCAGCTGGAAGAAGCAGTTGACGGTCCGAAGCACCTTGCGCTCGTGGTAGTAGGCCCGAATGACGCAGGCCTCCGTGGCGACGAAGGAGGCGGAGGCGCCGGACTCGAAGTCAGGCTGACCGTTGATCTCCCAATGGTCGAAGACGAAGCCCTCGATGTCCTCCGCCACGCATTCGAGCAGGGTCTCGCCCTCGATGGGGACCCGGGTCTCGCCGTTGATGATGCAGTGGACGCCCTCGGCGTAGTCCGGCTCGGGGGTGGGTTTGGGGGTCTTGGTGGCCTCGGGGGCCTTGG
>JAZRUD010000482.1:0-3753 GCA_045652385.1 Clostridia bacterium | reverse complement strand
TTTTGACGGACCGGCCCTCCGGGGCGCCCGTCTCCGTCAGGGTATAGACCGCCCGGTAGCAGTTATGACGCTCCTTGCCCTCCGGATATACTATAAACCAGACTTTCGTCTTACTTGTAACATAGTTGTTACCAAAAATCTCTTTTGACAGCCGATCCCGCTCGAAGTGCACCTTTTCGCACACGGGCCGCAGGTTCAACCCCTTGCCCTCCTGGTCCAGCAGCCCGGTGAGATACCCATCCGGCAGCACGGTCCTGGGCTTTTCCACCGTCTGGCCGGGCAGGATCGGTTCCTCCTGGGCCGTGCGGGGCAGGACCTTGGCGGGACCGATCCAGGTCCTCTCCTTCAGCACGATGCCCTTGCGCCTGAGGGCCCCTTCGTTCACGTCTGCGGTCACGGCGATCACGTCCGGCTCCTCGGTAAAGGCCAGGACCAGCCGCATGTTCAAAATGGCCTTCACCGCCCTGTTGCGGGCGGCCTTGGGCTCGGTCCGGGGATTGGGCAGCTCCAGCTCGGTCAACAGGCTGTCCACGTCCAGCACCGCCGTCACGGTCTCCCCCGTCCTCGTCAGGGTTGTATAGGCCGCCAGGTCCGCCGTCCGCCGCCGCATACGGTTCAAAACCAGCACCCAGCACAGGATCAGCAGCAGGACGCCTGCGGCTGCCGCCGTCACGACGGCGAGCCGGGCCGGATTCTTCACGGTATACGTCTTTCTCTTCCCCTGCTCCATGGGCGTCTCTCCCCGCATTCATAAGGATACTTTGGCAATAGTATACGCTTTCCTGTGCCCAAATTCAAGAAAGCGGGAACCTCCCCAGGGAGATTCCCGCATTGTTAAACGTTCTTTTACATTTTACGACCGTCAGAACGCGAAATTGCCGTTCCGGAAGACGGGGACGCAGCGGCCGTCGGCGGTATAGCCGTCGATGTTCAGATCCGCCGTGCCCACCATGAAGTCCACATGGGTGATGGATTTGTTGAGGCCTGCGGCCAGGCGCTCCGCCTCGTTCATGTCCAAGGCCCCCTGCACGGTCATGGGATACGCTTCGCCGAAGGCCAGATGGCAGGCGGCGTTCTCGTCGAAGAGGGTGTTGTAGAACAGAGTCTTGCTATTGCTGATAGGAGAATCGTAGGGCACCAGAGCCACCTCGCCGAAGCGGGAAGCGCCTTCGTCCACGGCGATGGCCTTTTCCAGGATCTCCTGGCTTTGGGAGGCCGCGGCCTCCACGATCTTCCCCTCCTTCACCACGAAGCGGATGTCCCGGATCACGTTCCCGTCCTTGCTGAGGGGCAGCGCGGCACAGATCACGCCCTCGCACCGGTTCCTATCGGGGGCGGTGAACACCTCCTCCGTGGGCATGTTGGGCATGAAGAACTGACCCTTGGACGAATGCTCGCCGCCGGCGCACCAGACGTGCCCCTGGCAGAGGCCCACGGTGAAGTCGGACCCCAGGGCATTGTAGTAGTGGAGCCGGTCGAAGGCGTAGCCGTTCAGGATCTCCACGTGGCGCTGCAGGTTTTCCTGATGCTGCCGCCACTTCTCCACGGCGGTGCCGTCGCCCGTGACGCGAACGGCCATGAAGATCTTCTCCCACAGGGCTGCCACGGCCTCCTGCTCAGGCAGGTCCGGGAATACCAGCTTGGCCCAGGAGGGGGAAGCCAAAGCCCCGATGCTCCAGGGGAAGGCGCTGGCCATGGACAGCTCCCGATACCGCTTCATATACTTGCCGAAGGCCCGGTGGGACCGCTCCAGGCGGCTGGGGTCCACGCCCTTGAGATTCTCCGGGTTGGAGGAGATCAGGTGCAGGAAGCAGGCGTTTTTTTCGGCGTAATCCGTGTTGAACCGAACCTTGTATTCGGGGACGGTGTCGAACACGTCGTCCGCCGCATGGAGGAAGTGCATACGGGAGAGGGCGTCGTCGCCCCAGGAGATATCCACCAGCCGGGCGCCGGCGTCATAGGCCGCCTGGGCGCAGAGCCGGGCGAAGGGCGCCTGATCCACCTGGGCGGTGATGACCAGATCCTGACCCTTCTGCACGTTCACGCCCACGCACACCAGCAGTCGGGCGTATTCCTTCAGTTTGTCTTCGAATGTGTACATATTTCCATTCCTCTTTTCTTCTCATGCGCGGTGCAGCCGGGCGCTCAATCCCTGCAGGAAGAGCGGCAGACTGAATTATTCGTTGGACGCCCGGTTCAGGCTCTTCTGCTTGGAGGAGATGATCAGGAACAGGAAGCCCAAGGCGAAGAAGATGGCCAACGACGCCACGGCGATGTTGATGGTGCCGCCCGCCAGCTTGACCCACGCGATGACGGCGGAGCCCAGGAAGGACGCGCCCTTGCAGAAGATGTCGTAGATGCCGAAGTACTCGCCGGAGTTCTCGGGCGGGATGATCTTGGAGTAGTAGGACCGGGACAGGGACTGGATGGAGCCCTGGAAGCAGCCCACGCCGAAGGCGAGGATGCCGAAGTGCAGCAGGGTCTTCAGCGTCAGGGCGTAGAGGCAGACCGCGAAGTAGCCCGCGATGCAGACCAGGATCAGCGGCACGGTCTTATACCGCTTGCTGAGCTTGGCGAACACCAGGGAGCCCACCCAAGCGACCACCTGGGTGGCCAGCAGGAACACCACCTGGCCCACGGTGGGGAGGCCTAAGTCGGTGCCGATGTTGATGCAGTTGTCGATGATGGTGCCCACGCCGTCGATATAGAGGAAGAAGGCGATCAGGAAGAACAGGACCTTCTTATCCTGGACGGCGATCTTCCTGAGGGTGGCGAAGATCTTTTTGAACACCTGGCCCACGTTGGTGTGGGTGTGCTCCACGTAGTTCTTCTGCTGATAGTTCCGGATGAGCGGCAGCGTCACCAGCAGCCACCACACGGCGGTAACGCCGAAGCCGATGATCTTGCCCACCAGGGGAGAGAACAGCATGAGGTTCTCGGAAAGGCCGCCGCTGAGGATATAGGCCACCATGGCCACGAGGAAGGGGATGCAGGAGCCGATGTACCCCCAGGCGTAGCCGTAGGAGGAGACCTCGTCCATGCGCTCCTCGGTGGTGATGTCGTTGAGCATGGAATCGTAGAAGGTCAGGGACGCCTGGTAGAACACCTTCGTCAGCACGTAGACGACGAGGAACAGCATCCAGCTCCAGGTGAAGCTGTTGAGCACGCACCCGATGACGCCCGCGGCGACGGTGGTCTGGAAAAAGATCTTCTTGGATTCCTTGCGGTCGGCCAGCGCGCCCAGCACCGGGCCCAGCAGGGCGACGATGACCGTCACGATGGAGATGGCGATCGAATACTAGGCCGTGGCCTGGTCGCCGGTGATCTGCCCCGGGTTCGTGCCGATGGCCAGATCTTTGAACCAGATCGGGATCAGCGAGCAGGCAAGCATGGTATAGGCCGAGTTGCCCACGTCGTACAGCACCCAAGAGAACTCCTGCGGCGACAGGTCGCGGAATATCTTGGTCTTGTTCAGCCAGTTAAAGAGACCTTTCATGTCCATTCCCCTTATCCGTCAAATTTCGGGATAACTCCCTTCCTTTATTAATGCCATAAATCGCCGGTTTACACAAGGGGCAATTTGCCTGAAATCGAAAAAAGAGGGCCGTTTCCCGATCCTGTCTTCTTTGTCATTTCGCTGACTTCCTGTGACGAAACCATCCTTCCCGTTTTTTCGTGTGCTATCCTTTCCTACGATCTCATCCAAAGAAAGGGGGTGCTTCGATCCATGCTTCGTTCTTTGCGCGTGCTGCT
>JAZRUD010000481.1:0-6026 GCA_045652385.1 Clostridia bacterium | reverse complement strand
ACTGCATCGTGGCCTTCGAGGCGAAGGAGGCGCAGCTATGAAGGGCATTTTGAAAAACCTCCACCGCTACGTGCTCTGGGCCGATCTGAGCGCGGTGTTCTGGGCCTGGATCATCTCCCTGATCACCGACCCGCCGGGGTCGAAGAAGGTGATCCTGTACGCGGATCTGGACGCAATAAACCGGGACGCCTTGGCCGCGGTCCTGGCGGAGGACCTGCCGAAGCACATCAAATTCGTGTAGCCCCAGCTCTTCGTGGACGCCATGTTCGAGCCCGCCAGCGTGACCAAGGGGGATATGTTCATCGTCACCCCGGCCCAGGCCGAGGAGGTGCTCCGGGACCTCATGCCCATCGACAAAGCCGCCTTCCCGGGCCGGACCTTCTACGAGGCCGGCGGCAAGGCCTACGGCATATTGGTCTACGACGAGGCCGCGGGGGTCCGCATCGCCGCGAAGTACCTCGCCTACGAGCCCGGGGGCGTCTATTATCTCTTCTTCAACGCCAAATCCGGCCACATCGCCCCCTGGAACGACGCCCCCGACGACGCCGCCCTCCGCGCGGCCCGAAAGCTCCTGACGCTGGACTGAGCCCCTTCCACCACTTCGTGGTCCCCCTCCCCATTCGGCACAGCCGAACAGGGGAGGCTTGAAATGAGGAAGGTGCCCGGCAGGGCGGAAGGGGTAAAGGAACACATGCAACCGTGAGGAGGTCCTATGATTTCCAAGCGAAACGCCGATCTGACCCCTAACGCCAAAGCGCTGCGGCGGGACATGACCAAGGTGGAGAAGCACCTGTGGTATGACTTTTTGAGCACCTATGCCGTCCGCTTTCAGAGGCAGAAAGTCCTGGGCCGGTATATAGCGGACTTCTACTGTGCAAAAGCCAAGCTGGTGGTGGAAGTGGACGGCTCGGAGCACTACGAGCCGGAGGCCATGGCCTACGATCAGCGACGAACCGAGTTTTTGCAGCAGGCGTACGGCCTGGAGGTGCTGCGGTTCGACGACGGGGAGGTCATGGCCCACTTCAGCGAGGTGTGCGACGCCATCCATGTATTCGTGATGAAGAAACTGGGACGAAGGGTAGATTGAAAGCCCCTTCCACCACTTCGTGGTCCCCCTCCCCCATTCGGCACAGCCGAACAGGGGAGGCTTTTGGCGCGAAGAGTGCCTCCCCTGTTTCACGAATGTGAAATGGGGGAGGTGCCCGGCAGGGCGGAAGGGGTTCCAAAATATACTTCAAAAATTTTACAATTTGCACCCAACCGAATTGACTTTTGTTTGGGACAGGTGTAAATTATATATACATCGTGGGGGAAGGGGCCGCTTTTTTTCCCGTTCCCTTTTCCCAGATGATCATTGTACGGCACGAAAATGCAAAATAACAGGAGGAACAAGCATGAAAAAAACGTTAGCTATCGTACTCGCTCTCGTGATGGTTCTGGCCCTGGCCGCCTGCAAAGGCAAGACCGAGACCACTGCGCCTCAGACCGGCACCGAGACCAAGACCGATACGAGCAGCAGCCCGCTGGCCGGCACCTATGACATCACCGTCTGGGTCGGCGAAGCCGCTGTCGATCTGACCAAGAAGCAGATCGAGGACTTCAACAACTCCAACGAACTGGGCATCAAGTTCAACGCCATCGTCAACGGCGTGTCCGAGGCGACCTCTGCGGATCAGATGCTGGTCGACGTTTCCGTCGGCGCGGACATCTACTGCTTCGCCCAGGACCAGTTCGCCCGCCTCGTGCAGGGCGGCGCTCTGGCTGAGCTGGACGCGGAAGCGGCCAAGGAAGTCAAGGCTGCCAACGATCCCGGCGTCGTGGCCGCCGCCACCACCGGCGACAAGATGTATGCCTACCCCCTGACCTCGGATAACGGCTACTTCATGTACTATGACAAGACCGTCATCCCCGAGGAAGACGTGGACTCCCTGGAGAAGCTGATCGCCGACTGCGAGAAGGCCGGCAAGTACTTCGCCTTCGAGACCAACACCTCCGCCTGGTACCTCGCTTCCTGGTTCTTCGCCACCGGCTGCAAGTCCGAGTGGACCACCGACGATGCGGGCAACTTCATCTCCGTGGCTGACGACTTCAACTCCGACAAGGGTCTCATCGCCGCCAAGGGCCTGAAGAAGCTGGTGGATTCCAAGTTCCACGTGTCCTCCTCCTCCGGCGACGAGTTCGCTTCCGACGCGGCCATCGTGGTCACCGGCACCTGGAACTTCGAAGCCATCCAGAAGCTCCTGGGCGACCACATGGGCGTCACCGACCTGCCCTCCTTCGAGGTGGACGGCAAGGAGTATCACCTGGGTTCCTTCAACGGCTGCAAGCTCATGGGCGTCAAGCCCCAGTCCGACTCCATCCGGCTGCTGGCCCTCCAGCTGCTGGCCGAGTACCTGACCGACGAAGCCCGCCAGATGGAGCGGTTCAACACCCTGTCCTGGGGTCCCTCCAACCTGAACGCCCAGAAGTCTGAGGCCGTCCAGAACAACCCCGGCCTCGCCGCCCTGCTCAAGCAGAACCAGTACTCCCGTCCTCAGGGCCAGATCCACGGCGCCTGGTGGGATATCGCCAAGGTCATCAGTGACGACGTGAAGGCTGCCACCGACGAAGCCGGCCTCAAGCAGGCTCTGCAGAACTACTACGACAAGATCTCCGCTCTGTTCACCATGACCGAAGAGGAGAAGTCCGCCTGGTCCGTCATCGGCGCCATCTGCGGCAGCAACTGGGACAAGGACTTCCCCATGACCGAGATCGCTCCGGGCGTTTGGCAGTCCGAGCCCATGGAGCTCCATGCGGGCGAAGAATTCAAGGTCCGCAAGGGCGCCAGCTGGGATGAGAACTTCGGCATGAAGGACGGCGTCACCGTGGCCGGCGGCATGGACAACGCCAAGGTCCCCGCGGACGACGTGTACACCATCACCATCGACACCAACGTTCCCGAGCTCAAGTTCGTCAACCAGGACGGCATCCTGCCCGAAGCCGCGCCCGAGCCCGAAGGCCCCGCTGAGGACACCTGGGCGGCCATCGGCGCCATCTGCGGCACCGCCTGGGACACCGACTTCGAGATGTTCAAGAAGGACGACGGCCTCTTCCGGGTGGTCCTGGTCCTGAAGGCCGGTGAGGAGTTCAAGGTCCGCGCCAACGGCGAGTGGAAGAAGGACTTCGGCATCACGGACGGCGCTGCGGCAGCCGGCGGCGGCAACATCGTCGTGGAGGAGGACGGCACCTACCTGGTGACCCTGGATCCCAATCCCGACGCGCCCGCGCTGACCGTGGAGAAGATGGCCGTCTGGGGCGTCATCGGCAGCTTCGAAGCCAGCGGCTGGAACGCCGACGTGGCCATGACCGAGACGGAAGCGGGCGTGTGGGTCTCTGAGGCCGTGGCTCTGGCCGCCGGCAACGAGTTCAAAGTCCGCGCCAACAACGACTGGACCGTGAACTTCGGCGTCAACGACGGCGTCATCGCCCAGGACGGCAACAACGTGCCCGTGGAAGCCGACGGCACCTACGTGGTGACGCTGGATCTCAACGCCAAGACGCTGACCATCGCCGCTCAATAAGCAAATCGAAATGGATTGGATCCTCGATAAAGCGTGACCGCTTTGATCGGACCTGATTTCATCGGATCTCGGTTGGAGCCGGAAACGGTTCCAACCGAGTCTTTCATTTGAGGGGGACATATGAAGAAATATTCAGATCTGGAATATCTCCAGCTTTCCAAATGGGAACGGTTCCAGTACAAGTTCCTCAGCTTCTTCGCCGCCATCCCCGTGGCCGTATGGAATCTCTTCAAGGGCATCGGCGGATTCTTCAAGAAGGCCGGAAAGGGCATCGCCGGCGAAGCGAAGGATATCTGGACCACCTTCGTGGAAGGCGACTGGAAAACCAAGCTTTCCTATCTCGTTATGGGCTTCGGCAGCATCGCCCGGGGGCAGGTCCTTCGCGGCCTCCTGTTCTTGCTGTTCGAGGTCGTGTTCATCGGCTACATGGTGCTTATGGGCGTGGGATATCTGGGCCTGCTGCCCTCCCTGGGCACCAAGGGCCCCTATCAGATCACGGAGCGGATCGAGTATATGCCCGGCCGGTTCCGTGAGGTGGTCAGGACCGTCACCTACGCGGACGATCCCACCGTGGACAACTCCTTCAAGATCCTGCTCTACGGCGTGCTGACCATCTTCTTCATCGTGGCGTTCATCTACACCTGGCGGGTCAACGTGAAGCAGAACAAGATCGCCGAGGGCATCCTCAAATCCGGCAAGAAGCTCAAGAGCGGCAAGGAGGACCTCAGGTCCATGGTGGACGACAAGTTCCACGCCACCCTTCTCGCTCTGCCCCTCACCGGCATCCTGCTCTTCACGGTGCTGCCCCTGGTCTTCATGATCCTGGTGGCCTTCACCAACTACAGCTCCGCCCACAACGGCGGCGAAACGGGCCTCTTCCACTGGGTGGGGTTCCAGAACTTCCAGACCCTGTTCTCCTGGGACGTGGGCGGCGTCAACTACTCCGCCACCTTCGGTGAGATCCTGCTCTGGACGCTGATCTGGGCCTTCTTCGCCACCTTCACCAACTACTTCCTGGGCATCGCCGTGGCCATGATCATCAACAAGAAGGGCATCAAGTTCAAGAAGGTATGGCGGACGGTGCTCATCATGACCATCGCCATCCCCCAGTTCATCTCGCTCCTGTACGTGAGCAAGATGTTCACGCTGAACGGCCTATTCAACGGCTTCCTCATGGACCTCGGGATCATACACACGGCCATCGACTTCTGGGGCCAGCCCACGCTGGCCAGGGTCATGGTCATCATCATCAACATCTGGATCGGCATCCCGTACCTCATGCTGATCGCCACCGGTATTTTGATGAACATCCCCGCGGACCTCTACGGATCCGCCAAGATCGACGGCGCCAGCGGCTGGAAGCAGTTCTCCAAGATCACGCTGCCCTACATGCTGTTCATCACGGGTCCGTACCTTTTGACCAGCTTCACGGGCAACATGAACAACTTCAACGTCATCTACCTGCTGACGGGCGGCGGCCCCCACGTGAACCTCTCTAACGGCGCGGGCAACCCCGGCGACACGGATTTGCTCATCACGTGGCTGTTCAACATCACCCAGAAGGGCTTCGGCGAGGACGGCGCCCAGTACTACCTGGCCTCCGTCATCGGCATACTGGTGTTCATCGTGGTAGCCGTCATCTCGCTCATCGTGTACAACCTGCTGCCCTCGGTGAAGAATGAGGAGGACTTCCAATGAAAAACAAGAATCAACTTCCGGCGATCATCCTGCTGGTCATCGGCACCGTCGTCACGGCGGGCGGCCTCTTCCTGTTTATCAATCGGTTCGCGCCGATGTGGAGCTTCTCCCATAAGTACATGACGGACAACGCCATCTTCGTGCTGCTGGGGATCCTGGGCGCGTTCATCGGCGTCATCGCCCTGCTTCTCGCCCGCAGCCTCTTCAAGGAGGGCCGGGAGATCCCCGAGACCGAGGGTCTCAAGCAGCACATGGGCATGAAGGCCTCCGCCCGGATCAGCAACACGGTCATCTACGTGCTGCTCATCCTCATCAGCGTGATCTGGCTGACCCCGTTCTTCTGCATCGTGGTCCAGTCCTTCCGGGTGAACCCCACGGGCATGACCCGGTACCTGTTCAACAACCCCGACGCGGCGCTGAAGGAGGGCCTGACCATCCGGTTCGGCCTGGGCAACTACGAGCGGCTGTTCCGGGAGACCAAGTTCCCCCGGTGGTATCTCAACACCTTCATCATCGCGGTGGTGGTGGCGGCGGTGCAGACCGTCATCGTGCTCTGCATGTCCTACACCCTTTCCCGGTTCCGCTTCAAGCTCAGGAAGCCCCTCATGCAGTTCATGCTGATCCTGGGCATGTTCCCCGGGATGCTCACCATGATCATCCTCTATCAGGTGCTCAAGGACATCGGCCTGGCGGGCGCCAACGCCATGCCCGGCCTGATCCTGGTGTACGTGGCCTCCTCCGGCATGGGGTACTAGGTGTCCAAGGGCT
>JAZRUD010000480.1:0-8243 GCA_045652385.1 Clostridia bacterium | reverse complement strand
TTTTATATCCGAGCAGCGCCGGGCACACCAGCGACCCCGCGTAGACGACCACGTCCGCCTGCACCAGCAGGGCCTTGCCCCGGACCGTGATAAGGTCCCCCGCCCCGCAGCCTGCGCCCACAAAATGGATCATAGCTCCTTCTCCTTTTCGTTCAAACTCGTTTGCAGCCATGCTTTGGCCGGAGGCGTGGCGCACAGAGGGCCGTTGCCGTCGGAGAACACCAGCACGCCCACGGTCAGCAGCCCCTTCACCCGGGCGCGTACATAGAGGTCGATGCGCCGGGCCAAAATGTCCATGGCCGGGGCCAGCAAGCCCCGCTCCCGGATGATGCGCAGCATTTCGTCGGTGGTGACGCAATCGAGGATAGCCCGGGCCGTATCCCCGTCGGCGCCGGCCTTGAGAGCGCAGGCAGCCATCAGCTCCGCCCGGCCGTCCCCCTCCCGGGAATGGGTGTTCATGATGCCGCCGGAGAGCTTGACGAGCTTCCCGATATGGCCCGCCAGCAAAACTTCGGCAAAGCCCGCTTCCGCCGCCGCGTCCAGAGCCCGGCCCACGTAGTTGGAAATCTTGACGATCCGGTCCTCCGGGACGCCCATGCTTTCCCGGAGAAAGTCCAAACCGTAGTTGCCGGGGGCCAGGATCAGCCGCTTCTCGCCCAGAGCCTTGCGCTGCCGTATCTCCAGGCGGATGCTGTCGACGAGGGCCTCCTCGCTCATGGGCTCCACGATGCCGCTGGTGCCCAAGATGGAGATGCCCCCCACGATGCCCAGCCGAGGGTTGAAGGTCTTCTCTGCGAGAGCCGCGCCCTCGGGTACCGAGATCACCACGTCCACGCCGAGAACCTGCTCCACCTCCTCCAGCGCCTCCGTGACCGCCTGCTCGATCATGGCCCGGGGGCCGGGATTGACGGCCGCTTCGCCCACGGGCACCTTGAGGCCGGGCTTCGTCACCCGGCCCACGCCCTCTCCGCCGTCGATATGGACGCCGGGGGCAGCGGAAACGGATACCGTCGCCGCGATCAGCGCCCCGTCCGTCACGTCCGGGTCGTCGCCGCTGAACTTGCGGACGGCGCAGCGGGCCGCGTCCCCCTCCCGAACCGCTTCCTCCAGAGGCAGGGTGAGGTCGATGCCCTTGGGGGTATGTATCCTGACCGCCGTGGGAGCCCGGCCCGTCAGCAGATAAAGCACAGCCGCCTTGGCCGCCGCCGCCGCACAGGTGCCGGTGGTGTAGCCGTAGCGGAGCTTTTTCCCGTCCACCAGGGCGTAATGGCCCTCTATGCCCGTTTCAAACACCCAGCGCTTCCTCCATGATCTTTATGAGTTCCTCGTTCTCCGCCCGGGTGCGGACGGCGATGCGGCAATCCCCGGGACCGAGGCCCCGGTAGTTCGAGCAGTCCCGGATCAGCACGCCCTGCGCCAGCAGCTTTTCATACAGGCCGGGCGCGCCGGAAAAGAACAGAAAGTTGGCGTCCCCCGGCAGGACGGCGAAGCCCAGGCGGGTCAGCTTTTCGACCAGCCACGGCTTTTCCTGCCCAAACGGCGCCCGGGCGTCCCCGGGCCAGTCCGGACAGTCCAGGGCTGCCAGCCCCGCCGCCTGGGCAGGGGTGGACACGTTCCAGGGCTGGGTAAGGCGGCACATCCTTTCCAGCAGCTCCCGGTTTTTAGAGAGGCCGTACCCCAGCCGGAGGCCCGCCATGCCGTAGGCCTTGGTGAAGGCCCGCAGAAGGAAGACCCGATCGTCGTCCCGCAAATATCCCGCCAGGGAGAAAGCCTTGTCCGCATCGGTGAGCTCATAGAAACATTCGTCCAGAAACAGCCAGGTCCCCGTCTTCCGGCACCGGTCCAGTATTTGAAGCAGCAGCGCCCGGGGCACGGAACGTCCCGTGGGATTGTTGGGGGAGCAGAGCATCAAAAGGTCCGTGTGAGGGCCGATGCGATCCAGGATATCCTCGGTCAGCAAAAAACCGTTCTCCCGCCGCAGCGGATAGAATACGGGCGCGCAGCGCGCCGCCGCGAGAGCGCTCTCATAGTCCGCGAAGGAAGGGACCGGCAGCAAAGCGTTTTGGGGCTTCAGCGCCGCCGCAAACGAATAGATCAGCTCCGCTGCCCCGTTGCCGCAGATCACGTCGGCAGGCGCCACGCCATTCAGAGCCGCCAGCTTCTCCCGCAGCAGCCCGCAGCAGGGATCGGGATAGGCGGTCAGGTTTTCCACCGCCATACGGACCGCCGCCTTTACCGGCTCCGGCGGGCCGAAGGGGTTCACGTTGGCGGAAAATTCCAGGCGTATGGGCCGGGCGTAGACGTCGCCTCCGTGGATATAGTCTCGATCCAGGATCATAGCAGCGCCCCTCCCAGCACCAAAATGACACCGTATGCCGCCAGCAGCAAAAAGCTGGTCCCGTACATCAGGTCGCAGGCCCTGTCCACGTCCGCCCGCTCGACGGGCCGGAGAGGATCGCCGATGGTGGGCTTTTCACAGAGCTTGCCGAAGTAGCTGGCGCTGCCTCCCAGCTGCACGCCCAACGCCCCGGCGCAGGCAGACTCCGTCTGGGCGGAGTTGGGGCTGGCGTGGTTGCGCCGGTCCCGCCGCCAGACACGAAAGGCGTTTTGGCCGTCCAGCTTCAGCAGAAAGGCCGCCGTCACCATGGCCAGGGCCGAGAGTCGGGCGGGGATATAGTTCGCTGCATCGTCCAGCTTGGCGGCACAGCGGCCGAAATGCAGATATGTATCGTTTTTATACCCCACCATGGAGTCCATAGTGTTGATCGCTTTGTAGAAGAGACCGCCCGCAGCGCCGAAAAGGACCATCCAGCAGAGGGGAGCCGCCACCCCGTCGGAGGTGTTCTCGGCCACGGTCTCCACGGCGGCCTTGATCACCTGTGCCTCGCTCAGGTTCTCCGTGTCCCGGCCCACCAGCAGGGAGACCTGGCGGCGTCCGGCGGCAAGGCCTTCCCGTTCCAGGCAGGCCACCACCTTCTTCGATTCCGTCATGAGACACCGGGCGGCAAAGCACTGCCAGCAGAGGAAGGCGCTGAGAGCGAAATAGGCCCAGGGATGGACCCGCCAGGCAAGATACAGCAGCAGAAACCCGATGCCCCCGCTGATCAGGGGCACCGCTGTGGCCATGATCGCTCCGGCGATCCGTTCGCCCCGGGGCGTCTTCGGGAACCGAGGCCGCAGCTTCCTTTCAAAAAGGGAGATGAGTTTCCCCATGAGCACCACGGGATGGGCGCGGTTCAGCGGGTCTCCCAGCAGGCAGTCCAGCAAAAAGCCCGCAAAGACGGACAGGGCGGTAAGCGCATAGAGGCCCATCAAGCGTCACCCCCTGCCCAAAGATCGGAAAGGCGGTCCAGGGGCAAAAGCCTGCCCCGCCGGGCGGCCTCGTCCCGCAGGAGACGATCGGCCTCGTTCAGTTCGCCGAAGGCGTCCAAACAGCAGATCACACGCTCGCAGCCGAGCATCAGGGAAACGGCCCTGTCTACAGTCCCTTTATCCGGGAGGGTGAAAGCCGGCACGGTCACCGTCTCGGCGGCCAGCGCTTTGGCCACGAAGCAGTCCACGTCGTTCTCCGCCAAAATGCCCGCGGCGAAGGGCACGCCCCGCCGCTGCAGGGCCCGGTACACGGGGATGCCGCGGCCGCCCCCGCCGATGACGAACACCTTCGGTTCGCCCGGCACCCGGGCCATCTCCAAGGAGCCGAAGAGGGCGTTGTAACTGCCGCTTTCCATGCCGTAGAGGGCTTCGATATAGTCGCTGGTGAAGATCTCCTCCGGCGTGCCGCACCGGTCCACCGCATGGTCGGCCACGCACACCACCCGGTCGGATATTTTCTGGGCCAGATCCAGCTCGTGGAGGGACATCAACACGGCCACGTTCCGCTCCCGGACCAGCTGCTTCAAGATCTCCAGCAGCTCCAGCTTGTGCTTCACGTCCAGGAAGGAGGTGGGCTCGTCCAGCACGATGACCTCCGGCTCCTGGCACACGGCCCGGGCGAGGAGCAGCCGCTGCCGCTGGCCGTCGCTGATTTGGGTGAAAGGCCGGTCCGCGAAGTCCTCCCCGTGGACCAGGGCTATGGCCTCCCGGACCTTCTTTCGATCCGCCTCGGTGAGGATACCCAGGCGGCCGGTGTAGGGGTAGCGGCCCGTCGCCACCACGTCCTCGCCGGTCATGAGCTCCGCCCGGAGCCGCTCGGTCATGACGATGGCCATCTTCTTAGCGATCTCCCCTTCCCGCATGGCGGCCATGGTCTGTCCGTCCAGGACCACCACGCCGGCGAGAAGCTTCAGCTGCCGGATCATGCTCTTTAGGATGGTGGATTTGCCGGAGCCGTTGGGACCGATGAGCGTCAGTATCTCCCCCCGGCGAACGCCGATCTCGATATCGCGAATGAGGGGCACCCCGTCGTAGCCCACGTCCATATGCTCGGTGCGAATGTACCAGGTATCCATGGGCCCTCCTTACAGGTTTTCCTTCTGCCGCCGGAGCATGACCAATATCACCACCGGGGCCCCGAACAGGGCGGTGACGGAACTGATGGACAACTCCGTAGGCGCGAAGGCCGTCCGGGCGATGAGATCGCAGAGGAGGCAGAACACCGCCCCGCCCAGGAAGCAGGCCGGGATCATGACCAGGGGCTTGGCGGTCTTGAAGATGCTGCGGATGAGATGGGGCACCGCCACGCCCACGAAGGAGATGGGACCCGCGAAGGCCGTGACCGCAGCGGAGAGGACGCTGGAGAGGAGGATCAGCGCCGCCCGGAAGACCCGGACGTTGACGCCCATGTTCTGGGCGTAGACCTCCCCCAGCTGGTAGGCGCTGATGGGTTTGCTCAACAGAAAGGCGACGAGAAAGGCCGGCAGGATCACCGCGGCCATGACGCCCACGTTGCCCCAGGTGATGCCGGAAAAGCTGCCCAAAGACCAGTGATGGAGGTTGATGATGTTGGCGTCGTCGGCGAAGGTGATGACGAAGTCCGTGACGGCGGAGCAGATATACCCGATCATGACGCCGGAGATGATGAGGAGCGACATCCGCTTCACCTTGGAGGAGATGAGCAGCACGAAGCTCATGGACAGCATGGCCCCCACGAAGGAGGACAAAATGAGCACCACGGACCCCACGGCCACGCCCCGGGACAAAAAGCCGATGAGGGTCAGGGACAGGACCAGCTTCGCGCCGGAGGAGATGCCCAGGATGAAGGGGCCCGCGATGGGGTTGGCGAAAAAGGTTTGCAGCAAAAAGCCCGAAAGGGCCAGCGCCCCGCCCAGCAGGGCCGCGGCCAGGATGCGCGGGAGGCGGATGCTGCCCACGATGACGGCGTTGTCGCCGCCCCGGCCCAGGAGGATGGACACGATCTCCCCCGGGGACACGTGGACGCTCCCCGCGTTGACGTTCCAGACGATGAGGCCCAGCAGCCCCAGCAGCAGGCCCAGGAAGCCCAGTATGAGCCGTGTCCGCTTCTCCATCACTTGCCTCCGTCGGTGAGTCTGTGCAGATATGTGAGCTCGCCGGGCGCGTTTTCGTCCGTCAGCACCCGGTGCATATCCAATATGAGCCTTCCAAGGCCCATGGGCTCCTGGAACAGGTTCTTGCCCGTGCACCACACGTTCCCGGTCTGCACCGCCTTGAAATCCTTCAAAAAGGCGCTCTTCTGCAGGAGCTCCGAAAGGGTGAACAGCTCCCCGTCGATGGTGCTGTTGTAGATGAGCAGGTCCGCGTCCTTGGCCCCGTCGTAGAAGGATTCCATGGTCATGTTCACGGTGGACAGGGCGCTGCCGCTGTTGAGATCGGAAAATACGTAGTCACCCCCGGCCAGGCGAATCATCCTCGGCACGTAGTCGCTGCTCTTGCGCACGTTCACGGTGCCGGTGGTGGTGATGTAGAAGAAGGCCACGGTCTTATCGGTCCTGGGTTGGTCCAGGAGGGGCTCCACGGCCTTTACCTCCCCGTCGAACAGGGCTTCCGCCTGGTCCAGCTTCCCCAGCAGGGCGCCGTAGACCTTCACCCACTCCATGCGGCCCAGGGGGTCCTCCTCGTAGCTCGAGCGCTCCACCAGCACAGGGACGCCCAGCTTTTCAAGCTGCTCCTTCACCTCGGGGCTGTGGTAGATCATGGTGGACTCGACGGCCAGATCGCATTTCTCCGAGAAAATCAGTTCGTAGTCCGGGGCGCTGTACTTGCCGGCGAAGATCATGTCGCCGCGCTCCAGGGCGGCCCGGGCTTCCTCGATGTACCAGCCGTTCGCGTCCGTGCCGGAGAGGCGGACAGCCGGAATGCTGTCCAGGGCCCGGAAAAAGTCCATGGAGGAGGTGGCCGTAAGGTAGATGCGGTCGAGAGGCGCATACAGGGGGACGATATCCGCGTCCAGCCCCCGGGGCAGGCCCGCCCCTTCGGGCACGATCAGAAACCGGCCGCTGGTGGGGATGTCCAGCAGGGTATACCCCTGATCGTATTCCGTCAGCGTAAACTGGTCGGCGTGGGAAAGGGGCACCTGCCGCAGGACGGCCAGGGTGCTCCATTCGGGACCTGTGGCTTCGACGGCTGTCGATTTATCGCCCCCGCAGCCGAAGAGCAGCCCCAGGGTCATAGCCCCCAGAAGCAGCAGGCAAAGGCAGGTTTTGACCCCGGTCCTCATGCGGGGTCGGCCGCCAACGTGGCGGGATCGAAGGTGATGGTGTACTCGATCTCATGGGGCACGCTCATGGCCACCGTGTCCGCCACCACAGGGAGGGGTTCCTCCAGGGAAGCTACGGGCACGGCGAACACCGAGTGGCCGTCCTCGATCACGGCGTCATAACGGACGCCGTCCACCTTCATATAGTCGTAATTGGCGCTGCTCCAGACGAGGGTGGCCGTGATCTGCCCGTCCTTTACGACCAGCTGCACCGGAGAAGCGATCTTCGCCTTGCCCGTGCCGCCGGTCAAAACGGCGTCGATATGATAGGTCCCGTCCGCCAATCCTTCGGGCGCCTTTTCCTTCCGGCAAGCGGCGGCGAAGAGCATCAGCAGGAGGGCCAGCGCCAAACAAATCGTCCTTTTTCTCATGGAGAGCAATCCTTTCCGTTTCAAAAACTATCTTCTTTGAATACAGCTATGCGGCACGGCAGCTTTTTCGAGCCGCCGCGCCGCTTCGTATGCAGGTTTCGCTTGTGCCTTCCGGCTTACGCCTCGGGCACAGGATCGAGGACGATGACCTTGTGATCGTACCACTTGCCCTTGCTGCCGAGGGTAGCGAGATCAAACTCCTCACCGATGACGGGCACGGGCACGTCGAAGCCGTGGACCTCCTCGGGGTCGGTGCCGTCCTTATAGTCCACCTTGTCGATGGTGGGCTGCAGCAGCACCGCGCCCTCCTTCTGAGCGTCCTCGGCGGTGCCGGGGAACAGGTTCACGTAGCTCTTGGACGCCAGGGTGATATGGATGGTCATCTGGCCGTCCTTCACGGTGAGGGTCCCCTGACCCTTGCAGGTCTCGTTCACATGGAACATGCTGCTGTCGGTCTTGAAGGTGGCCTTGTAGACGCCGTCAGCCAGCGTCCCGGCGGGAGCGGCCGCTGCCTCCACCTGCAGGCCCTTCTCCTCGATGGCGGCCCGGGTATGGGCCACATAGATGGCCTGAACTTCCTCGATCCGGCCAAGGCCCTCGATCTGGCAGGTGACCTCGGCGAACTTGCCGGAGGCGGTGAACATGCTCAGCCAGGACTCCTCGTCCTCGGGATCCGCCATGTCGTTGTTGGCGTGATCGCCGGCCACTACCATCAGGGGCCGCAGGATGACCTTGGTGTAGCCCGCTTCGCTGACAGCCTGGATGACGCTCTCGCAGGCGGTCTCCTCGGGTTCGCCCTCCACGGTGCCGATGAACACGTTCTTGTATCCCAGCTCGTTCATCTGGGTCTGCATCTGGGAATAGGTGACCTTGGCCTTGTGAGAGGTGCCGTGGCCCATGAACACAAAGGCGGTGCCGTCCTTTTCCGCGGCTTCCAGGGATTCGAAGCCCGCCGCCTTCACGGCTTCCGCCGCCACGGCTTTGGCCACGGTCTCCTTGTCGGTGTTCACTTCCTTGGCGTCGGCGCCCACCTGACCCAGCAGAGGCTCGGCCACGGTGACGGTCTCGAACTTGTCGGCGTACTTAGCGACGGCTTCCGTCAGCTCGTCGTACTCGGCGCCGTGCATGAGGTGGGTGGGCTGGATGAGCAGGTTCTTGACGCCGTTTGCTACGGCGCGCTCCAGAGCCTGGTCCATGTT
>JAZRUD010000479.1:0-3684 GCA_045652385.1 Clostridia bacterium | reverse complement strand
GGCCGACGCCATCGCGGCTTGCGGCATCGAGACCCGGGGCCTGCTGCGGGATGGGGACGTGCACACCACGCTGGCCTTCGTCCACACCCATCCGGGCGGCGATCGGTCCTTCAGCTTCTACCGCAAACCCGGCGCGGACGTGCGTCTGACGGCGGAGGAGCTGGACGAGGAGCTGCTCACGGGCTGCCGCATCTTCCATTTCGGCACCCTGTCCCTGACCGACGAGCCCTGCCGCACGGCCACCCAGGTCGCCGTGGCCGCCGCCCGCAAGGCAGGCGCCATCCTGTCCTTCGATCCCAACCTTCGGGAGCCCCTGTGGTCCGATCTTGCGGAGGCGAAGAAGCAGATCGCCTGGGGCCTTGGACAGTGCGACGTGTTGAAGATCTCCGACAACGAACTGCTGTTCATGACGGGGGAGACGGACTTCGCCGCCGGCGCGGCCATGCTGCAGCGGCAGTATCCCAACATCCGCATGCTGAACGTTACCGCCGGTCCCGACGGCAGCCACTGTTTCTGCGGCGGCCGCCACGTCTTCGCTCCGGGCTTCCGGGTCCGCACCATCGAGACCACCGGCGCGGGGGACACCTTCTGCGCCTGCGTGCTCCACGACGTACTGGAGAACGGCATCGAAAACCGCACGGACGACAGCCTCGGCGCCATGCTTCGCTTTGCCAACGCCGCCGCGGCCATCGTCACCACCCGCAAGGGCGCCCTCCGATCCATGCCCACTCCGGCGGAGATCCAGGCCCTCCTCTGATTTTTCACATCCTTTGCCTCTTCGGCGAACCATACAGCGACCGGCCGTTCCTTTCCTTTTCGGCCGGTCGCTTATTTTTTGCCCGTCCCGGCGATCGTTCGTTCCCGGGCGTACTCTGAGGGCTTCGCTTGCGCCGTCGGATTGACAGAGCCCGCCGGGCTCAAGTATACTTTTACGGAAACGGGACGGACGGCCGTGCGATCAGATCCAGGCCATGGCCCTCCGGCTCCCGGCCGCGGTCCACTCGACGGCATCCCGGCAGAAAAATCGACGTTTGCAAAGGAGAAACAGGACGCTATGCTCAACGCGAAGGAATATGTGCAAAAGCTGATCGGGGCGTGCAAAGACGCTTTTGGCGACCGGTTGCTGTATGTTGGCTTGCAGGGCAGCTATATGCGCGGCGAAGCGACCGAGAAAAGCGATATCGATATCATGATCGTCCTGGAGGATCTTTCCGTGGGGGATATGGACGCGTATCGGGAGATCCTCAAGGGGATCGGAGACTATGAGAAGTCCTGCGGATTCATCTGCGGCAAGGACGAGATGATGCGGTGGAATCCCCTGGAGGTCTGCCAGCTGCGCCACACCACCAGAGATCTGTTCGGCGAATTGGAGGCCCTTCTCCCGTCGGCGACGCGGGAAGACGAAATAAACTATGTCAAGGTGAGCCTGGGGAATCTGTATCACGAGCTCTGCCATCGCTATATCTATGCAGACCGGAAGAGGAACGTGGCGGCATTTCGCGGCGCCTGCAAAGGGCTGTTTTTCCTGATCCAGAATCTTCATTTTCTGGAGAAAGGATCGTTCGCCGTGACGAAGCGGGAGCTCAAAGAACAGGTGTCCGAAGAAGACCGCGCCATGCTGGGAATGACGGAATTGCCGGACGACTATGATTTCGATGCAGCTTTCCGCCTCGTTTTTCGCTGGTGTCAAAGGGCGTTCGATCGGGTCGCCGGGGTATGATCCGTCTTTAAGCTTTTCTAAAGGTAATCGGGTTACAATAAGGGCAACAACCATCGGGGAAGTAGGTACAATGGCCAATTCCAGGAAGAAAAACAGAAGAAGAAAGACCCTGTCCGCCGTGCTCGTCGTTCTGGCCCTGCTGATCGCCGGAGCCGCCGTGGGCGTGAAACTCCTGCGGCAGCGGGTCACGGAGGCTTATGGGGAAAAGAGCAAGGAGGCGGCCCAGAAGGCTGCGGTCACGGTGGGCAGCATCAGCACCACCATCACCGGCAGCGGTACCCTGGCCGCCCAGGAAACCGCGGAGGTGTCCCTGCCCGCCAGCGTCGCCCTGCGCTCCCTATGCGTGGCGGAGGGCGACACGGTGTCGAAGGGGGACGCGCTGGCCTATCTGGACCTTACTTCCGTTCTGACCGCCATGAACAGTCTCCAGGCGCAGCTGGACCAGCTGGACAGCGATATCGCCGCCGCGGCCAAGGAGTCGGTGGGCACCGTGGTCAAGTCTACGGTGAACGGCCGGGTGAAGGCTATCTACTGCGAGAACGGCGATCCGGTCCTCTCCGTCATGTACGGGCAGGGGGCGCTGCTGGCCATTTCCCTGGACGGGAAGATGGCGGTGGACGTTCCGACCAAGGATCTGAACGTGGGGGACCAGGTCAGCGTAGCCCTGCCCAGCCGGGTCTTCCAGGGCGATGTGAGCGCCGTGCAGGGAGGGACGGCCACCGTCCTTATCACCGACAACGGCCCCAAGCTGGGGGAGGAAGCGATCGTGACGGATGCTGAGGGACAGGAGCTGGGGCGCGGCCCCCTCTATATCCATCAGCCGCTGAACGTCACCGGCTATACGGGCACCGTGTCCCGGCTGGCGGTGCGGGAAAACGATTACGTCGTCAAGGATCGGGTGCTGCTGTATCTGAGCGACACCGCCTTTACGGCCAACTACGACGCCCTCCTGCAGCAGCGCGCAGCTCTGGAGGAGGACCTGAACGAACTCATCTCCCTGTATACGGCGGGCGTCGTTCGCGCGCCTCTCGCCGGCAGGGTGGAATCCATCACGGAGGAACAGGGGACGGCGGAAGGCGCGGAGACCGCATCGGAATGGCCCTTCGCCGTGCTGGGGCCCCAGGAGAAGATGATCGTGACCGCCTCCATCGACGAATCGAACATCCTGTCCGTGGAGCTGGGGCAGACGGCCTCCGTCACCATCTCCTCCATCAGCGACAGACCCTTCACGGGAGAGGTCACATCCATCGAGAAGACGGGCACCAGCAGCAGCGGCGTCACCGGCTATGCCGTGGAGGTGACGCTGGACAGGACGGAGAAGATGCTGCCCCGCATGTCCGCCACCGTATCCATCCGCATCGAGGGCGTGGACGACGCGCTGCTCCTTCCCGAGGACGCGGTGACCAAGACGAGGACCTCCGCCTACGTGTATACCTCCGTCAACGAGACCACGGGGGAGCTGGAAAGCATGGTCGAAGTGAAGACGGGCCTCACCGGCGGCGGGTATATCGAGATCACGAACGGCCTCAAGGAGGGGGACACGGTCTACTATATCAAGAGACAGTCCAACGATTTCAGCTCTTTCATGAGCGGCTTCAACAATAACAACCGGAACGGTCGAAACGGCGGCAATCAGCCCGGCGGCAGCGGCAGCAACCGGCCCTCCGGCAGCGGACGGAACGGAGGCCAGCCATGATCGTGCTCCGGGACGTGTGCAAGACCTACCAGGTAGGGGACGAGGTCGTGCGGGCCCTGGACCACGCCAGCCTGACGGTGCAGGACGGGGAGTTCGTCAGCATCATCGGCCCCAGCGGCAGCGGCAAGTCCACCATGATGAACATCATCGGCTGCCTCGATACCGCCGACAGCGGAGAATATCTGCTGGACGACATCCCCATCGAGGATTACACGGAGAACGAGCTTGCCCAGATCCGCAGCCGCAAGATCGGCTTCGTGTTCCAGAG
>JAZRUD010000478.1:0-5329 GCA_045652385.1 Clostridia bacterium | reverse complement strand
GAATGTTGTCTTCCTAAGACCGCTTGGCCTCCGACTTCAAGCACAACTTTACCGACATCCGGCAGTTCAACCTGATGTTCAAGACCTTCCAGGGCGTCACCGAGGACGCCAAGAACACCGTGTACCTGCGGCCCGAAACGGCTCAGGGCATCTTCGTGAACTTCGCCAACGTCCAGCGGACCACCCGCAAAAAGCTTCCCTTCGGCATCGGCCAGATCGGCAAATCCTTCCGCAACGAGATCACCCCGGGCAACTTCATCTTCCGGGTCCGGGAGTTCGAGCAGATGGAGCTGGAGTTCTTCTGCGAGCCGGGCACCGATTTGAAATGGTTCGACTACTGGCGGGCCTACTGCCACAACTTCCTCCTGTCCCTGGGCATAAAGGACGAAAATCTGCGGCTGAGGGATCACGACCCCGAGGAGCTGGTTTTCTATTCGAAGGCCACTACGGACTTCGAGTTCCTCTTCCCCTTCGGCTGGGGCGAACTCTGGGGCGTGGCGGATCGCACGGACTACGATCTCACTCAGCACATCAATGCCTCCGGCAAGGACCTCAGCTATTTCGACACCGAGAAGAACACCCGTTATGTCCCCTACGTCATCGAGCCCTCTCTGGGCGTGGAGCGGACGTTCCTGGCGGTGATGTGCAACGCCTACGAGGAGCAGGAGCTGGATAAGGGCGACACCCGGGTGGTGCTTCACCTGCACCCGGCCCTGGCCCCCTTCAAAGCAGCGGTGCTGCCGCTGAGCAAAAAGCTGGGTGAGCAGGCCTCCGCCATCCACGCCGAACTTTCCAAGTATTTCCCTGTGGATTACGACGAAACCGGCTCCATCGGCAAGCGGTATCGCCGGGAGGACGAGATCGGCACGCCCATGTGCATCACCTATGACTTTGATTCCGAAGCCGACGGCTGCGTCACCGTGCGGGATCGGGACACCATGGAGCAGGTCCGCCTGCCCATCGCCGAGCTCAAGGGATATATCGAGAACAAGCTGGTCTTCTAAGCAGCGAACGAACACCGTGCCCGCCCTCTGTTGGGCGGGCATGTTTTGAAAGGATGATCTATGACGTTTTTGGAACTGGTATGGGATGTTTTCTATGAGGATTGTCTGATCCTCTTTCCCATCCTGTTTTTGACATTCTTCTTCATAGAGTATTTGGAACATCGGGCCGGAGAAAAGTTCCTCGGCCAGGTGGAGCGGGCTGAAAAGGCCGGTCCACTCTGGGGCGCTCTCATCGGTCTCGTGCCTCAGTGCGGATTCAGCGTGTCCTGCGCCCACCTGTTCAACGGCGGCATCGTTACCGCGGGCACGCTCATCGCCGTGTTCCTCTCCACCTCGGACGAGGCGCTTCCCGTGCTCCTTTCCCATCGGAGCGCTTTGCCCGTCATTTGGAAACTTCTTCTCGTGAAAGTGGTCCTGGCGGTCATCGCCGGGTACGTCGTGGATACCGTCTGGAAACGGGAAAAGCAGCGTGAGAGCTTCGCCAGAAAGAATATCGAGCACGAATGCCATATCCGGGAAAGCTCCATCGGGGAGCTGTTCTGGGAGGCTTTCAAGCGCACGCTGGAGGTCTGGGCGGCATTGTTCATCGTGTCCATCGTGCTGACTTTCGTCATGGAGCGCGTTCCCAAGGAGAGCATCCAGCGGTTCCTGCTCAGCGGCTTCTTCCAGCCCTTCCTGGCGGCCCTTTTCGGGTTCATACCCAACTGTGCCGTATCTGTGGTGCTGGTGGAGCTGTACCTATCCGATCTCATCAGCTTCGGCGCAGTGGTGGCCGGCCTCTCCTCGGCGGCAGGCTTAGGCATCCTGGCGCTCCTGCGCGGCAAGCGAGGCATGAAGACCTATGCCGGCATTCTTGCCGTCTGCTATCTGGCTGCTTCTTTGGCTGGGACCTTGATCCAGTTTATCGAGTGATATGGAGATCACGGGCATCGTCGACAGGATCATATTTCGAAACGCTGAGAACGGGTACACCGTCCTCTCCCTGCGCACGGATTCCGAGGAGGGCTTCGCGACCCTGTGCGGAACGCTCCCTCTGGCTTCCCCCGGAGAACACCTGCGGGCGGAAGGTACAATCAAGTATCATCCGAAATATGGGCAGCAGTTCATGGTGACCGGCGTAGAGACGCTGGCCCCTTCCACCCAGCTGGCCATCGAAAACTATCTCTCCGGCGGCACCATTCGGGGCATCGGCCCCGCAACAGCCCGGCTCATCGTGGATCGTTTCGGCATGGACACCCTCCAGATCATGGAGAAGCAGCCGGAACGGCTGCTGGAGGTGCCCGGCATCGGCCGCAAAAAGCTGGAGATGATCGTCAGCTCCTTCAATGAAAACCGTTCCATGCGAGACATCCTTATGGCTCTCGCCCCCTACGGCATCACCGTGAACCAGGCGTACCGCATGTACAAGACCTACGGGGATCTGGCCCTCGCCAAGGTCCAGGAAAACCCGTATCAGCTCATCGACGATATCGACGGCATCGGCTTTATGACCGCCGACGCCATCGCCCAGCGAGTGGCCGGTTTCGAGACCAAATCCGCCGCCCGCCTGTTCGCGGCCATCAAATACGCTTTGCAGGACGCCCGCACGGAATACGGGCACACGTATCTGCCCCAGGACAAGCTGGTGATCAAGGCCTGCGGTCTGCTGGGCGTAGACGACGAACTGCTGACGGACGCCGTGGACGCCATGATCGCAGAGGGCTCGCTGATAGAACAGTTCGTGGGCGAGCAGCGGGGCGTCTTCCTCCCCTATATCGCCCGCATGGAGTCCAACATCGCGCAGAAGCTTATTCAGCTCTCTGAACCGCCTGCAGTCAACCCCTTCTGGGACGTGGCGCAATATGAACGAGAGCTGGGGCTGACCCTGTCCGAAAGCCAGCGCACGGCGGTGACCCGAGCCCTGGACGCAGGCGTCATGATTATCACCGGCGGACCTGGTACCGGCAAGACCACCATCATCCGTTGCATCACCCACGCCTTTGCCGGCATGGGCATGACCTACGCCCTGGCCGCTCCCACGGGCAGGGCAGCCAAGCGCATGACCGAGGCCACGGGATCGGATGCCAAGACCATCCATCGGCTCCTCGAATACAATCCTCAAGGTGGGTTCGTCCGTAACAAGGACAATCCTTTAATCTATGATCTTGTCATCGTGGACGAAATGAGCATGGTGGACGTACCCCTGATGCATGCTCTATTGAACGCCCTGCCTCGGAACACACGGCTTCTGCTGGTGGGCGATGCGGATCAGCTGCCGCCCGTGGGCTGCGGCGACGTGCTTAGGGACTGCATGGACAGCGGCCGACTTCCCGTCATTCGGCTCACGGAGATCTTCCGCCAGGCCGCTCAAAGCCGCATCATCACAAACGCCCATCGGATCAACCAGGGGCAGATGCCCATCCTGAGCAGCGAGGAATCCGATTTCATCTATGAAGAAATCATGCCGCCTGAACGAATATTGAACCGGGTCAAGGAGCTGTGTCAGCGGGAGTGCGCCCGATTGGGCACCTCGGAACCCCTGATGGACGTACAGGTCCTGGCGCCCATGAAGAAGGGGATGCTGGGTGTGGAGAACCTGAACCGAGTGCTTCAAGCCGCCTTGAACCCCGCCGCCCCTGATAAGCCAGAGCATACCTTCGGCGAAACATTGTTCCGCCAGGGCGACAAAATCATGCAGATCAAAAACGATTACAAGATCTCCTGGTTTCGGCAGGACGAAAGCGGGCTCATGCAGGAGGGGACCGGCGTTTTCAACGGCGATCTGGGGACCCTCTATCGGCTGGACACCGTCAACCGGATCATTCACGTGCTCTTTGACGACGGGCGGCTGGCGGAATATACCTTCACCCAAAGCGACGAACTGGACCTGGCTTACTGTATCAGCATCCACAAGAGTCAGGGCAGCGAATTCCCCACGGTACTGCTGCCCTTGGCCGGCGGACCGGGCATGCTGTTGAACCGAAACCTTCTCTATACCGCCGTCACCCGGGCAAAGAGCCTGGTCTATTGCATTGGTCATCGGGAAACCGTGGCTCGCATGGTCCGCACGGTTCAATCCCGCCGCCGATATACCTCTTTGTCGGTCCGGCTGCAGGAGCAGTAAGGTTATGGACCGGGTCAAAGAGCTCCTTTTGTCCCTGGCGGCACCGCCGCCCCATCGGTGCTATCTGTGCGATCGGGAATGCCTGGTGGGTGAAGACGGGCTTTGCGACGAATGTCGCCGAACGCTGAAGCTGGCCATCTCCCCCGCCCCGCCGGAAGGGCTGGACGGGCTTACCGCCGGGCTCCGCTACTGCGACGAGCTGGGCACCATATTCTATCGTTTTAAAACCAAAGAACGCCTGGACTACACGCCCTTTCTTGCTCAATTCATCTCCATCCCGGAGGAATGGCGTGCCGAGATGCTGGTGCCCGTGCCTTTGCATTGGCTGCGGGAATATCGCCGGACCTACAACCAAAGCTTCCTTTTGTCCGAATATGTGTCCTCCCGCTACGGCATCCCCATCTGCCGCGAGCTGCTTGTCCGCACCCGTCGCACGCCTCAGCAAAAGTTTCAGAAGGGCGCGAGCCGACGCAGGAATCTGAAGGGCGCTTTTCTGGCGGCGCCTGAATGTAAGGGCCGATCCATCGTATTGATCGATGACGTGGTCACCTCCGGCACCACCCTCTGTGAATGTGCCCGGGCATTGAAAAAGGCTGGCGCAAAACATGTTTACGCAGCCTGTGTAGCTTGTACCGAAAGATAGTATTACGTTTCTTCTCTCTCGTGCAGATACTTCTCCTTGGTCGCCAGTCCACCGCGGATATGCCTCTCGGCCTTGTTGATATCCAGCACATGCCTGACTTCGGCATACAGGGCGGGATCAGCCTGCTTCAGCCGTCCCGTGACCAGCTTATGGACCGTGGATTTAGAGGTTCCGAAAAAGCGGGCGGTCTCTCGCACCGTTGCCCCGTTCAGCACCATGTACCGACCGTACAAACAGGATTTTTCCTTTCGATCTTGCCTCATGCGCTCCCCTCGCTCCCTGACCTTTGCTCAACTATATGCGTCAGGAGAGGAGGGTATGCGCGTTAGAATTGGTCTATGTTCACCTTCTGCACGTTATCCGCGGAGACGGCGTCCAAATATCGTCTGGCGATGTCCAAAAAACCGGTATCCTCGTCGCTGACGAAATAGGAAACTCTGTTGGGAGCGTCGCTTGCTGCCAGGTCAAAATCCTTTTTGAGGCCGAAGGAGAGAGCCTTACCCACGTTGATGAAAGTGACGTCTGGCATGTACTGTTCCAGGGTATCGGCGAGGAAGGGATAATGTGTGCAGCCCATGA
>JAZRUD010000477.1:0-10538 GCA_045652385.1 Clostridia bacterium | reverse complement strand
AGATAAGGAGCATGGCTTTGCCGTTGGTGCCCACGGGCATGCCGCCGGCGCAGGGGATCTCGCCGGTGTACAGAAAGGCCTTGTCCTGCCGGATCTCCACGGTGAGAGGGATCTGGGGATGATGGACGTCCACCTTCAGGTTGGGGTATGCTTCCAGCAGCTCGTGGCCCAGATCCCGGCAGATCATCTCCGAGGTCATGGGGAAACGCTTGTCCGCCCGACGGGCGAACACCTTAAAGGTCTTCGGCTCGTCCCGGTAAGCAGCCATTAGACGTATGCCAAGGGCGCGCACCTCATCCCAGGTCTTTTCGCCACAGGCGGCGATGGAAACAGAATGGATGCCGAACACCTTTTGGAGCCGCTGTGCGTATTCCTCCAGATGTTCCTCCGGCAGATCGTATACGAAGATACGGCCCTGCTCCCGAACCACAAGGGGGCGAACGTCCGACAAAGCCTCCTCTATCTTCTCCACCAGCTTACGTTCGAAGAAGGGGCGATTGAGCCCCTTCAGGTGTATCTCTGCGTATTTGACCACCAATGCGCTGTTGTTCATGCTTATCTTCTCCTGTATTTTCTCAAAAAACGTACCTGTTCGAAAACCACCTGAGCGGCTTTGTCCATTTCTTCCACAGTATTGAAGGGGCATAAGCTGAAGCGTATAGCTCCCTCCTGTCGGGGACCGATGATGCCCGCCGCCGTCAAAATACGGTTCTTCCCCGCCTTCCGTGCCGCGCAGGCCGAGCCCGTAGACACGCACACGTCGAATTGTTCCAAGGCATGGAGCAGCACTTCTCCCTTGACCCCCAAAAAGGATAGATTCAGGATATGGGGCGCAGCCTCATCCAACGGAGGCCCGTTGAGGATCACGTCCGGAATGGTTGTCAAGTCATCATACAATCTGCGCTTGCAGCGACGCATATTTTGCCGCCATGCGTCCAGGTTTTGCTCATAGATCGTCACAGCTTTTTCCATTCCCAGGATGCCCGGCACGTTCAGGGTGCCGGAGCGCAGGTTGTTTTCCTGCCCGCCGCCGATTTGTCCCCCGGCGAACCGGATACCTGAGCGCTTATACAGCGCGCCCACACCCTTGGGCGCATGGAACTTGTGACCGGAAACAGAATAGAGGTCCACGCCCATATTCTCCGCATCCACCTTCAGGTAGGACTGTACGCCGTCCGCGTGAAAGATTGCCTTGGGTGCAAGCCGCCGGATAAGCCTTCCGGCGGCAAAAAGGTCCGTCACTGTGCCAAGCTCGTTGTTCACGTGCATCATAGACACCAGAGCCGTATTCTCCGTCAGGGAATCCCGAAGAGCGACTAAATCGGGATACCCCTGCTCGTTCACGGGCAGGATTACGATCTCCGTTTCCGCGCTTTGCTTCAGGGATTGGATCGCCTCGAAAACCGAAGGGTGCTCCACCGCTGTGGTGATGATTCGTTTCGGTCCATGCCAGCCACGAATGCTTCCGAAGACGGCGGCGTTGTTGCTTTCCGTACCGCCGGAAGTAAAGATGATCTCCTCCCGCTTCGCTCTCAGGGGCCGTGCGACGACGGCTCGCGCCTCGTTCACCCGCTTTTCCGTTCGCGCACCGTAGGCGTAGGCAGCCGCCGGATTGTAAAAATCTTCCGTCATGGCCTGCAAAGAGGCATGAGCCGCTTCCGGCAGCGTGCGGGTCGTGGCGCTGTTGTCTAAATAAATCATCTCGAATCCCATCCTGTCGCAGTATACCCTATGATATTCAAAAAGCCGTCATAGAGTTACGATCCGTTGCATTGCACTATTTATATCATAAGAAATCGCACGGCACAATGTAAAAAGAAGTCCAGTCCTTTAAATGTTTACATATTCGTCATGTATCGGCAACAAAACCTCAACAAAGCTATTCTATAATTTATACTGTTTCCATGTAAATATGTCCAAGGAGGCAGTTTTATGATTTGTAAGAAATGCGGAGCCTACAATCCCGACCACGCGACCTTCTGCAAGGTCTGCGCCGCCAATCTTAAGGATCAGGCGGATACAGACGAAACAGCTCAGGTTTCCGATGCGGAAGAGGCTGTGGAGAACGAACTCCGTCCCAGGCGGGGCAACGTGAAAGCCCCTGATTTTTCCGCGGCTCGTCGTGCCGCCAGCTTCAAGGCGCCTCAGAAAGCAGAGGATCCTGAAGAAGAGGAAGAAATCAAGCCGTCGAAGAAGCCTCTCTTCTCCCGCGCCGCCGCTCCTGTCAAGAAGCGCCGCATCGTCGACGAGGACGACGAGGATGACGAGGACGAGGAAGATGACGATTACGACGAGGACGTCAAACAGCTTGAGTCCGAGCCTAAAACCACTCGCTTCGCCCGTTCCGCCGGCAAAAAGAATCGGATCGTCGACGAGGATGACGACGATGAGGATGACGATGACGACGAAGACGGATACGACGACGACAGCTATGATGACGATGAGGACGACGATTACGAGGAGTATGAACCCACTCCCCCCCGTCGGAAGAAATCCTCTCAGAGTCGCAGCGGCCGCGGCGGCAGCGATTTCAACATCGTCACCATCTTGATTTGCGCTCTGCTGGCGATTCTTTTGCTCATCGTCGGCATCGTCGGCTTCTGCAACATCAAAGGCGGTGATACGAAGGCGAAGCTCCCCGGCTTCCTGCAGTTCAACTGCGGCGGCAAGAAAGCTTCAACGACGACCAACGTGCCGGCTCAGCAGGCTAACGTTCCCGCGAACAATCAGAACGCCGATCCTTCCGACGCGCCTGTGACGGGTACGCCGGTGGATTACTCCGTCACTCATCTCGAGGAGATCATCGACGGTGAGGGCATCCCCTGCATCACCATCAGCATGACCGCTCGGCCCGGGGACACCGTGACCATCGTGCTGCCCAATCAGGACGATTTTGTCCAGCCCAACAACGAAGCCACCGATCAGCCCTACCTGCTGACCATCCCCAAGTCTTGCTTCTACCCCAACGCGCCGCTGACCGATTCGGTGTACACGGTGACGCCGCAGATCCTGGTGACGCATGCTGACGGCACTCAGGAGTCGCTGCATGTGGATTCCTTCGACCTCACCTTCCCCACCCTCAATCTGGAGGTTTCGGAGCCTGCTGCCGCCGATATCACGGAAGAAGGCGTCATGGCTGCCGAGGGCAACGAGATCGCTCTTAAGGGCAAGGTGGACGATCATACCGTTACGGTGACCGTCAACGGACAGCCTGTGGCGATCTACGAAGGCGGCAACTTCGAGTACACCTATTCCATGACCAGCGAAGAAGCGGAAACGGTGCTGATCGAAGCCAACAAGGCGAACTGTGTTTCTTCCAGTTACTCCTTCACCGTAACGCCCTATGTGTTCATTCCCGAGAAGATGCCTCTTACCGTGGTTTCCGAAGTCGACAAGCTTCGCGCCGACAAGAACAACAAGGTCACGGTGACCGGCGTTACCGCACCCGGCGCCACGCTGACAGCCACCCCCGCTGCGGAATATATGTCCGCTGTGGCCTGCGGTTCCCCCACCGTGGATGCGGAAGGCAACTACTCCTTCGATGTGACTTTCGGCAAGGATTACTACGGCATCGCCACCATCACCATCCACGCCAAGAAGGACGGCTATGAGGAGGGCGAGACCAGCTGTATCGTCTCCAGGATGTATGCTGACAGGTCCAAAGCCATTACCGGTTACAACAAGACCAAGTCGTATCATGAAGTGCCTACCGGCTACGCTTTCTCCAAGGTAATGGAAAATCCCACGGATGGCGGCTTCTATCGCTTCGTGGGCAAGATCGTGGAGGTCGATCCGGAAACCGGCGTGATCACTTTCGAGGCCAAAACCAGCAACAAGGAAACCGTGAAGGTCTATGTGCTCAACGCCATTGTCAACTTTGACGCCACGAAACAGGTGGGCAAGTCCTTCAAGCTCTACTGTACGCTCAACGGCCTGTATACTGACAGCGAGAGCCTGTTCATCACCGCCTGGTTCCAGGTGAAAGACTGATGCGTATTTGGGCCAAAGTGCTGCAAGATCATAGAATCATGCGTGAGACCGTGCGGGAGTTCGCTTCCGCACGGCCTTCTGATATAGAGGGCTGGAGCGGACTCCTCCATGAGCTGTGTCAGGATCTGGACCTTTGTCGACCGGTGATCCTGCGCAAGCATGTAAATGATCTAAAACAGTTTTCTCGCGTCGTGTTCAAAGCGAGTGATTTCATCGAACCCGTGGATTTCGACGGGTTTGAAGTGGAGATCCTTTCCGAAAAAAAGAAACGCGACATGAATCCATATTCCTTTGCATAAACAAATCCTTTTCACGAAACACTATGGTCGAAAGGAGTGGCAAAGGAATGAATGTACTTGCTTTGATCATAATGGTCATCGGCGCGCTCAATTGGGGCCTAATCGGGCTCTTCCACTTCGACCTGGTGGCAGCGCTTTTCGGATCAATGACCACGTTTTCCCGTATCGTATACGCTCTGGTCGGCATTGCCGGCATTTGGGGTATCGTAATGCTCTTTCAGCGAAACGTTCGACATACGGGCGAATACGAAGAATGATCTCATTTTCAGCGGCCTGCCTTCCTGGCAGGCCCTCTCTTTACAGAATATTCGGATTGGAGTATAGTTACGAATAGTAAACGAGGAGGAGCAGGATATGAAGATAGCGTTGATCACCGGTGCTTCCGGCGTTATCGGGCGTGCCTGTGCTAAAGCGTTGTGTGAGAAAGGGTATGCGCTGGCGCTTCAATACCACGATCATCCTGAGAGGGCTCAGGCGCTTGCTCAATCGCTTCCAACGGACACCCCTATCCTTTTATGTCCGGCAGATATAACTAAAGAACAGGACGTTTTACAGCTTTTCAGCACCATTGAAAGGCGCCTTGGTTCCATCGATCTGTTGGTGAATTGCGCCGGCATCGCTCTGCCGCAAAAGCTGTTGTCCGATGTGGAGGAAGCGGAAATGGACCGTATTTATTATGTAAACGTGAAAGGCGCCATGCTTCTCACAAAAGCGGCTATTCCTCATATGCTGAAAAAAGGCAGCGGCGTTATCCTCCATATCTCTTCTATGTGGGGTCTGACAGGCGGTTCCTGTGAAGCCGTATACTCCGCTTCCAAAGGTGCCTTGAACGCATTTGTAAAAGCCATGGCCAAAGAGTTGGCCCCCTCCCGGATACGTGTCAACGCCGTAGCGCCGGGGCTGGTCCTCTCCCCCATGAACGCTTCTCTCGATGAGCAATCTCTTCTATCGTTTCAACAGGAAACACCCCTGGGACAGCTCGTTTCTCCGGAACAGGTGGCAAAAGCCGTTTGTTATCTCGCCGATGCAGAGATGGTTACCGGACAGATCCTTTCCGTGGACGGCGGAATCATAATTTGATTAGATACGAAAAAAGGCCATCGGCAGAGCACCGATGGCCTTTTTCTGGTAGAATCAATCCACGTTCTCCGTAGCGATCACGTTGACGCCGGAACCGCAGATATTTTCGATCACTACGTCCCCGATATGGATCGGCGATCGTACCGTGGTCTTGCGGATCACCTTCAGAGCCTCGAAGATCAGCGGCTTGCGGATAGGATTCTGCGTTTTGACAGATAGCGGGGCATGCGTGCCTTCAACGGCGACCAGGGCTGTCACCATACGGGTGGGGTCCGTGATCTCCGTCTGCGCGTAGGCTTTTCCGCGAGCGCAGGTATAGCCCTGAATGTTGGTGACTTCCTTCCCATCGTAGTCAGCCATGATACGGCAGCCCATGGGGCAGTTGATGCAGGTCAATTCGTACTTCATGCTTCGGGTACCTCGATTCGAACTAAAATGGACTTGGCTTCCTGCAAACCTTTCAGTTTTTCCGCCTGGATGTTCAAATTAACCATTTCTCCGGGCGCCAGGATCATGGTCTTCTTGGACAGTATCTGCTCACTGTTTATCTCCACGATCACCCTGGCATTGCGGTAAACATTCCGCGGCCGGAACATGAAGTTCACCGTACCCTCAGCGGTTTCAGACACGAATTGAGGCACGATGCCGCTGACGCCGAATCCCATTTCAACAGGCACCTTTCTGCCGTCTTCCGTCAATTGACCCTGAACATACCGATAGGCGTTGGCGCCGGCTTTCTTGGCTTCTTCAGAAACGAAGTCCACCAGATCATGGACGTGGAGCACATTGCCGCAGGAGAAGATGCCGGGTACGGAAGTCATGAGCCGTTCGTCCACCACGGCGCCGGAAGTGCTGGGGGCGATCTTCACGCCAGCCATCTCGGTAAGTTCATTCTCCGGAATAAGCCCCACAGAGAGCAGGAGCGTGTCGCAGGGATAATACTTTTCCGTACCGGGAATAGGCTTTCTGTCCTCTCCTACCTCCGCTACAGTGACGCCCTCCAAATGTTCACGGCCGTGGATATCCACCACCGTGTGGCTGAGCAAAAGCGGGATACCGTAATCGTCCAAACACTGTACTATGTTCCGCTTAAGGCCGCTGCTAAAGGGCATCAACTCCACACAGGCGTGAACCTTGGCGCCCAAGAAGGTCATGCGGCGGGCCATGATAAGACCGATATCGCCGGAGCCCAGGATGACCACTTCTTTGCCGGGCATCATGCCTTCAAGGTTAGTAAACTTCTGAGCAGTTCCTGCCGTAAACACACCGGGGCAGCGCTCGCCGGGGGTACCCAGAGATCCGCGAGGCCGTTCGCGACAGCCCATGCACAGGATGATGGACTTGGCCTCGATGTGTTCAAGGCCGTTAGTGCGGGATACGCAGGTGACCACTTTATCTGCCGACACGTCGATGACCATGGTCTCCGTCTGATACGGGATGTCGAGGGCTTGAACTTGATCGATAAACCGCTGGGCGTATTCAGGACCGGTCAACTCCTCCTGGAAGGTGTGGAGCCCAAAGCCGTTGTGTATGCACTGCTTGAGGATACCGCCTAAATGCTCCTCCCGATCCAGGATCAGGATGTCCCGTGCGCCAGCTTCATAAGCGCCGATGGCTGCGGCCAGGCCAGCCGGACCACCGCCGATGATCAATATATCCGTCTTACGCATTTTCCTTGCCCTCCTCGAAGAGGTATCCCTGGAGTATTTTGGAATCTCCGCCGAACTTGGTGACTTCCAGCGGTGAGATCCCCAGCTCCTCGGCCAGGATTTCCACGGTCCTGGGGGTGCAAAAACCCGCCTGACACCGGCCCATGCCGGCCCGCGTGCGGCGTTTCACCCCGTCCACGTCACGAGCCCCAACGGGACGCCGTATGCTCTCCCGTATCTCGGCTTCCGTGATCGTCTCGCAACGGCAAACGATATTGCCGAAATCTGGATCGGCGGCGATGGCTGCTTGCCGTTCCTCGTCGTTCATCTCCCGGAATTTGGGGATGGATTTGCGGATGGGATCGAAATCGGGGTTTTCTTTCAGCTCAAGCCTGTTCGCGATCTGCTCCGCCGTCCACTTAGCGATGGCCGGCGAGGAGGTAAGCCCGGGAGACTCGATGGCGCAGCAGTTGAAGAACAGCGGGGCGTCCTCAGCTTCGCCCAGGATGAAGTCGCCCGTATCGCCGGTAGCCCGAAGGCCGGCAAAGGTGGTGATGAATCCGCGGGTAGGGACATGCTCCCAAGTGCGACTGGCTTGGCGCAGCGCCTTATCCAGACCCTCCGCCGTGGTCCGCTTATCCTCCTTGTCTTCAATATCCTCCGCCGTTGGACCCAGCAGTACAGTTCCGTCCACCGTGGGTGCGATCAGTGTCCCCTTGCCCATCTTGGTGGGCAGCTGGAACATGACGGCGTGAAAAGCGTCTTTATACTTTTTGTCCAGGATGTAGTACTCGCCTCGACGCGGATGGATATGGACCTTGCTCTTGGAGACCATATTGTTGATCACGTCCGCATAGGTGCCTGCGGCGTTCACCACCGCACGGGTTTCGAAGGTGCCAGCAGCAGAGACCACCTGCCAATGGCCGTTTTCCATTTTTTTGACTTCGGTCACCTCGGCGTTGCGCAGGAATTCAGCTCCGTTTTTCGCTGCGTTCTCTGCATAGGCCACGGTAAGTTCATAGGGACAGACGATACCGCCCGCGCCGACCAGCAGTGCTTCCTTCGCTTCGCTCCCCACGTTAGGTTCGCGCCGACGCAGCTCCGCTTCGTCGATGATGCGCAGTTCACCGCGCACGCCGTTTTGGATGCCCTGCTCCAACAGTTTTTCGAGAGCGGGGTGATCATCCAGGCTGAAAGAAACGACCAACGAAGTATTCCACTGCACCGGTACGTCCAGCTCCTTATGAAACTGAACGAACATGGCGTTGCCCAGCACGTTGAATTTTGCCTTCAAAGTGCCCGGCTTGGCGTCGTATCCGCCGTGAATGATGGCGGTATTGGCCTTGCTCTGCCCGTTGCAGATATCGTTGGTTTTCTCCAGCACCAGGACCTTCGCGCTATGGCGCATCAGTTCGCGGGCCGTTCCGCAACCCACGACACCGCCGCCGATAACGATCACATCATACAATTTGTTCACCTTTTGCTCTCCTTTATAAATCTTCTCTTGCCCAACCGAAAGCGCATTTGACGGCACGATGCCAGCCGTTCAGTTTCTGATCCCGTTCGATATCCCCCATCTCAGGCGAGAAGGTGCGATCTATGGCCCAGTTCTTGATCACGTCCTCTTTGCTCTTCCAGTACCCCACGGCTAAACCGGCAAGATACGCCGCGCCCATGGCCGTGGTCTCAACGCACCGAGGCCGCAGTACAGGCGTACCGATTATATCGGATTGGAACTGCATGATGAAGTTGTTGGCGGAAGCGCCGCCGTCAACCTTCAAAGATTCCAGCTTGATCCCGGAATCCTTTTCCATGGCGAACAGCAGATCCGCCGACTGATAGGCCAGAGACTCCAGCGTGGCGCGGATGACATGATTCCGATTCACGCCACGGGTCAGACCCACGATACAGCCGCGTGCGTATTGATCCCAATAGGGCGCGCCGAGGCCGGTGAACGCAGGGACGACATAGCAGCCGTTGGTGTCAGGGACCAGGGAGGCGTATTTCTCCGATGCCGGGGCGTTCTCGACGAGCCCCATCTCGTCCCTGAGCCACTGAATGGATGCGCCTGCCACGAATACGGAGCCTTCGAGGGCATATTCCACCTTCCCGTCCAAACCCCAGGCGATGGTGGTGACCAGTCCGTTCTTCGAATACTTGATATCGGTACCTATGTTCATTAGGGTGAAGCAGCCGGTGCCATAGGTGTTCTTCGCTTCACCGGGATTGAAACATGCTTGACCGAAAAGAGCCGCCTGCTGGTCCCCTGCTGCACCGGCCATGGGGATGGGGCCGCCGAACCATTCAGGGTCCGTATACCCGAACAGACCGGAGGAGGGACATACCTCGGGCAGGATGCACTTTGGTACGTTCAACTCCTTTAATATCTCATCGTCCCACTTCAGATCTCGGATATTGAACATCAGCGTGCGGGAGGCGTTGGAGAAATCGGTCTTATGAACCTTGCCCTTAGACAGTTTCCACATGAGCCAGCAGTCCACGTTACCGAAAAGGACTTCGCCTCGCTGGGCACGTTCCCGGACGCCGGGTACGTTTTCCAATATCCAACGGACTTTTGTGCCGGAGAAGTAAGCGTCGATGACCAATCCGGTTTTCTTGCGAAAGGCGTCCAGCAAGCCCTTTGCCTTAAGGCTGTCGCAGTATTCAGAAGTGCGGCGACACTGCCAGACGATGGCGTTGCAGACAGGTTCACCGGTGACCTTGTCCCAAACGATGGTGGTCTCACGCTGGTTGGTAATACCAAGAGCCGCGATATCCTCTGCTTTCGCCCCGATCTTTTCCATAGCCCGGCGGCAAACCAAAAGCTGAGTCTCCCAGATCTCGTTGGCGTTGTGCTCGACCCAGCCGGGTTTTGGATAATACTGGGTGAACTCCCGCTGAGAAACGCTGCATATCTCCCCCTTCTCGTTGAAGAGGATACAGCGGTTGCTGGTGGTTCCCGAATCCAACGCCATGATGTACTTCGCCATTCTTCTCGTCTCTCCTTTTCAATGATCTCGGACACAAAAATCATGTGAAGAAATCGCCGGTACGGTTACATCTTCACATTTATTCGTTTATATTGTATCATTGTTTTGTAACGAAACGCAAGGGCAAATTGCGATTTGCCCACATTGAGAGAAGGCCTATGTGGAAACCCGAAAACAACCCTATAGACCCCGGTTTCCTGCCTGGAGACAGGATCATCCTCCATGCAGATTGCAACAGCTACTTCGCTTCAGTGGAATCCATTGATCATCCCGAGTATAAACTGGTGCCAATGGCGGTATGCGGAGACCCTGAATCGAGACATGGGATCATACTGGCGAAAAACGAGCTCGCTAAAGCCTATCATATCCAAACCGCTGAGACCATCTACAGCGCTATGAGAAAATGTCCCGATCTGCTGCTGGTCCCGCCCCATCATGAGAAATACAAGGCTATTTGCGAAAGGATAAACGCCATTTATGAAAGCTACACGGACCTTGTGGAACGATTCAGCATCGATGAAAGTTTTCTC
>JAZRUD010000476.1:0-2327 GCA_045652385.1 Clostridia bacterium | reverse complement strand
CGTGCCGTGTCCCAGCAGGAGAAGATCATCTTCCCCATCGCCGTGACCATCTTCGTGAGCTTCCTGGTGCCCGATGCGGCGCCCCTGGTGGGCTGCCTGATGCTGGGCAACCTCTTCAAGGAGAGCGGCGTCACCGACCGTCTCAACAAGACCGCCCAGAATGAGCTCATCAACATCGTCACCATCTTCCTGGGCATCTCCGTGGGTGCCACCGCCACTGCGGCCAACTTCCTGAAGCTCCAGACGCTGGAGATCATGGCTCTGGGCATCTTCGCCTTCGGCGGCGGCTCCGCCGGCGGCGTGCTCCTCGCCAAGTTCATGAACCTCTTCCTCAAGGAGAAGATCAACCCCCTCATCGGCTCCGCCGGCGTGTCCGCGGTGCCCATGGCGGCCCGTGTCTCCCAGGTGGAGGGTCAGAAGGCCAAGCCCGGCAACTTCCTGCTCATGCACGCCATGGGTCCCAACGTGGCCGGCGTCATCGGCTCGGCTATCGCCGCGGGCGTGTTCCTGTCCCTGTTTAAGTGAGGTAGACTATGGCCAATAAACTCTATATTACCGATACCATCCTGCGGGACGGCCACCAGAGCAAGGCGGCCACCCGGATGCCTCTGAGCGATATGCTCCCGGCCTGTGAAGCCCTGGACAACATCGGCTTCTGGTCATTGGAGGTCTGGGGCGGCGCCACCTTCGACGCCTGCCTTCGGTATCTCAACGAAGATCCCTGGGAGCGGCTCCGTCAGCTTCGCAAGGCCCTGCCCAAGACGAAGCTGCAGATGCTCTTCCCCGGCCAGAACATCCTGGGATACAAGAACTACGCCGACGACGTGGTGGAGGCTTTCTGCCGCAAGGCCATCGAGAACGGCATCGACATCATCCGCATCTTCGACGCTTTGAACGATACCCGGAACCTGGAGGCCGCCATCAAGTACACCAAGAAGTACGGCGGCTGGTGCGAGCCCGCCCTGAGCTACACCATCTCCCCGGTCCACAGCGAGGAATACTTCGTGAAGCTCGCCAAGGAGCTCGTCCAGATGGGCGCCGACTCCATCTGCATCAAGGACATGGCGAACCTGCTGCTGCCCTATGACGCCTACAGCCTGGTGAAGAAACTGAAGGCGGAGATCGATGTGCCCATCCATCTGCACACCCACAACACCACCGGCACCGGCGACATGACCAACCTCATGGCCGCCCAGGCCGGCATCGACATCGTGGACACCTGCCTGAGCCCCTTCGGCAATGGCACCGCCCAGCCCGCCACCGAGTCCCTGGTGGCCACCCTCAAGGGCACCGAGCGCGATACAGGTCTCGATTTGACGGCTCTTGCCGAGGTAGCCAAGCACTTCCGCAAGGTCCAGGATCGGATGATGCAGGAAGGCACCTACACCACCAAGTCCATGATGGTGGACACCAATACCCTGATCTACCAGGTGCCCGGCGGCATGCTCAGCAACCTGGTGAGCCAGCTCAAGCAGGCCGGCGCCGAGGATAAGTACTACGACGTGCTGGCGGAGATCCCCGTGGTCCGCAAGGATTTCGGCTATCCGCCCCTGGTGACGCCCACCAGCCAGATCGTAGGCACCCAGGCCGTGTTCAACGTGCTCATGGGCCGCTACAAGAACTTCCCCAACAACAGCAAGGACCTGCTCCGCGGCGCCTACGGCAAGCTCCCCGGCGAAGTCAATGAAGAGGTCCGCAAAATGGCCATCGGCGACGAGAAGGTGATCACCTGCCGTCCCGCCGATCTCATCGAGCCGGAGCTCGAAAAGTACAAGAAGGAGCTGGGCGACCGTGCCCATCAGGAGGAGGATGTGCTTAGCTACGCCCTCCTGCCCCAGGTGGCCATGAAGTTCTTCGACGTCCGCGATGGTCTGGTAAAGCCCGAGCCCGAGGCGAAGCCCGAGCCCAAGAAGGAAGCCCCCGCCGTTCGGGAGCTGTACGTGGAGGATGTCTCCATCTGACCCCTCATGCATGCATACGGGAGCCGCGCACGCCGCGGCTCCTTTGTTAAGGAGAGAGTATGATCGAAACAAGGGAAGTCATCGCGTTTTTTGACCGTCTGGCTCCCACCTGGGACGCGGGCATGGTTCGCAACGAGCCGGTGATCGCCCGTATCCTGGATCTGGCGGGCGTGGGCCCCGGCGCGGAGGTGCTGGACGTGGCCTGCGGCACCGGCGTACTGATCCCGGATTATCTTGGCCGCGGCGCGGCCTCGGTGACGGCGGTGGATATTTCCCCCAGGATGGCGGAGATCGTCCGGGGTAAAGTCCTCGGCGCCGACCGGGTCAGGGTCCTCTGCGGCGACGCCCAGGAGGGCGCCTTCGGCC
>JAZRUD010000475.1:0-1162 GCA_045652385.1 Clostridia bacterium | reverse complement strand
CGCAGACCGCTGACAGCTGCCACACCGCCCATTGCAATTTCCATGTGGCTCATGGCGCCCCGGGAGATCGGGGCCGTGTCCGACATTCGGGGGGCCGTTGGCCTCGAAAGCCGGGAGGAGACCATCGTGACCCGCCGCCGGTCCCTCCAGGGCGCCAAGGCCATCCAGGTCCGGGACGAACTGGGGGTGGAAGGGGGCACCAACGTGCTGGAAGCGAAGGGCACGGTCCGCATCCTCTCCGCTCGCACGACCGGGGAGGGCATGGCCCTCGACGGGGAGCTGTTCTCCTCCCTGGTGCTGCTGGACCCGGAGGGCCGGCTCAGGGAGATGGCCGTCAGGACCCCCTTCACGGACACGGTAAAGCTGGAGGGCCCCGTGAACGGCAGCCCGGCCCTCAGCGCGGAGCTCACGAGCCTCACCGCCCGAACGGACGGGGAAGCCTTGTTTTTGAGCGGGGACGTGTCCGTGTCCGCCTACGGGGCCGCGGAAAGCCGCCTGCGGGTCCTCTCCGACGCCTACGACCAGGGCGGCACCTTCACCTGCCACCGGGAGGAGGTAGCCGGGCTCATGTATCTCGGCCCCGTGCTGAAGGAGGATACGGTAGAGGGGCCTTTGCCGGTGCCCAACCATATGCCGGAGGTCCAGCAGGTCCTCTACAGCCGCGCCCTGCCCGCCGTCACGAATCTGGAAGGCGGGGACGGCGGGACGCTGGTGGAAGGGGTGGCGCTGGTGACCACGGTGTACCGGTGCGACAGCGGGCTGCTCCACAGCTTCACGGGGGAGGTGCCCTTCTCCCTCACCCTGCCGAACCAGGGCGATCTGGTGCTGCCCCTCGCCGCCGCGGCCTTTTCCACGGTCACCGGGCGGGGACGGGTGCTGCAGGGGCGGGTCGAATTGTTTTTCTCCGGGGAGCAGTACGCCCAAAACCGGATCGGCTACACCGACGACCTGCTGGCCGGGCCGGGCACCCAGCCGGGCCGGGGCATCCTCATCTACGCCCCGGACCCTGAGGAAAACCTGTTCACCGTGGGCAAGCGCTTCGGCATCCCCCAAAGCCGCCTTCGGGAGCTGAACGGGGAACTCAACGAGCCGTTCTGCGGATCGGAAAGGATACTGATCATCAAGTAACGAAAAAAGGAGGCCCATCGGCCTCCTTTCTCCT
>JAZRUD010000474.1:0-2221 GCA_045652385.1 Clostridia bacterium | reverse complement strand
AACCATGCCCGTCCCATTGCGCCATCATAGGGGAAGCATTCGGGGCCGGTCCCCTGGTAGGGTTGGCCTACTTCGTCTTCTCTCGGCGTCACGAACCGGGTACTCACATCGTTCACGTTCGGATAGGTTCCGATGACTATGCCCTCAGAGTATTCGGCAACGCATACCCAACTTGAACCCCGGAATTGGCCGTCGAAGGTGTATCTGCCGTTGGTCAGAACCATCTCCTGCGCTGCGGTGGTGGCGTATGGACGGGTGGTGTCCACATCCGCCCGAATGATATAATAGCCCGTCAGATCGGAAACGTGGAGTTCGCCCGTTCCCTCCCGAACGTAATATACGGTCCCGTTCCCGCCTGCAAAATCGGCCGGAACCGTACCGGAAGCCACCGGCGTATCCGTCCCCTGCAGGGTATTGCCGCTGTAGGTCAGGTTGTATACCTGAAGCTGTTGTCCGGCGGTCAGGGGGGCCTTCTTTTCCCAAACCGTGGTGACTCCGCCAAAGAAGGGGAACCGGTGATCCATCAGCAGCCAGTTCTTATAATCCGCTTCATCCCCGATGCGCAGATAGTATCCTTCCTCCATATACTCAGAGAAGCGAGCAAAGATAGTAAAGGCGTTGTCGTTCGTATATGTGAGTTTGAATGTATATGTGTTTGGCGTTCCGCTGACAGGCGTCAGCTGATCGGCATCTCCCGTCACGTCATTAAAACGATACCCCTGATTTGGGGAGACCGTCAAAGTTATGGTGTCGCCCTCAAAGCCGCTGGCGGGCGATACGGTAGCCGTACCTGCATCGGTGGAGTTCGTCGCGTGGATCCCCTCCCCATCCAAAACCTGTGTGACAATGTTGATCGGTTTGCTCTCTTTAAATCTGACGTCGATCTTCACCTTGTCGGAAGGCATTGTGAACGTGTAGTTTGGACCGTCATTGGTCCAGGATACTTGCATCCAATTGGGTCTGATAAGCGCGAATGACTGTATCCGAAATCCTTCGTTCGGGTTAACGGTGATCGTAACCGTTTTATTCTCGGCAGCTCTTGAGGGATATGTCAACGTTCCTGCGTTTGAAGGGTAAAGCGTATCGATGACGATTGGATACGTAGGAGGAACGTAAAAGTATCCGCCGAAGCTGCTCCAACCGGACTGATAGGTTTCATTAAAGTATACCGTTGTCAGTCCGGAATGGTCTTCAGGAACATGATAATTGCTGCCAGAATCTGGGAACCAAGTCACATTCCCGTTTTCAATTTTAATTACTTTGAATTCCTCGCCGGCTGCCAGATTTATGTTGAGCATATACTCGCCGGAAGCATTTGGGTTCGGACTGAATTTCAAATCATCACTTAAATATGTCTGATTCCAGTCGATTCTTGTTCCGATAAGATAGTATTCCGCCTCCTGATTGCCGCCGAGGATTTCCGTTTCGTCTTCTTCCGGTGTTTCTTCGTTTCCGTTTTCGTCGGGTGTCTCTTCGGATTTGCTCGTCTGCGACGAGGCGTCATCGGTCTCAGCAGGCACGGTCGCCTCCCCCTCCGCCAGGGCGGCCATGGGCAGGAGGGTCAGCGTCAGCAGCAGACTAAGGGCGATCGCGATAAGTTTCCTTCCCTTCATGATGTGTGTTCCTCCCCGAAATGATACTGTCCTTTGCGGCATGACGGCGATTTTTGCATCGCTTCGCCCGGCGCGCCGCCTTCAGCATACGGAAAACACGTCACCCAAAGTGATGTATATCCTTATACAGATTATATATTACCAAAACGACCCTTAAAAAGCAATCGTTGTTCTAATTTTTTAAGTAATATTCTCAAATAAGTAATATTCTCGAAAAAAGAAGAGCATTGAGGCGCCATAGGCCTGTCAATGCTCTCAGATTGCCATAGCAGGGGGGAGATCTATGGCAAGGGGTATATGCTTTTTCAGCCCAGCTTCACTTTGCTGGCGGGGTCCACGGCCTTGCCCTTCACGAAGAAGGCAAAGTGCAGGTGGCTTTCGAGGGCGCATTCGGACAGGGCTGTGCGGCCTACGGTGCCCAGGACCGTCCCGGCGTTCACCTTGTCGCCGGCGCGGACGGGGACGGTCTCGTTGAGGTTGGCGTAGAGGGTCTTGCGGTCCGAGGAGTGCTTCACGAGCACCGTGACGCCCAGCCGGTCGTCGGTGTACACCTTCTCCACCGTGCCGCCCAGGACGCACTTCACCGCCGTGCCCTCGGGGCAGCCGAT
>JAZRUD010000473.1:0-1959 GCA_045652385.1 Clostridia bacterium | reverse complement strand
AGCGAAGGAGTTGTGTGTGAATGTTGTCTTCCTAAGACCGCTTGGCCTCCGACTTTTCCACTCCGTAGCGGCAGGGACCGCCGTCCAAAATGAGGGGGATGCGGCCGTCCATGTCCTGCAAAACGTGCTCCGCGGCGGTGGGGCTGGGCTTGCCCGAAAGGTTGGCGCTGGGGGCGGCGATGGGCACCCCGGAAGCGGAGATAAGGGCCCGGGCAGCCTCGTTGTCCGGCATGCGGACCGCCACGGTGGACAGGCCCGCCGTCACTTCGTCGGGGACCAGGTCCGAACGGTGATAGATCAACGTCAGCGGCCCCGGCCAGAAGGTGTCCATGAGCATCCGGGCGTGGGGCGGCTCCGCAGCCCAAAGGCGGAAGGCGTCCTCCTTTTGGGCCACGTGCAGGATCAACGGGTTGTCGTTCGGACGGCCCTTGGCTTCGAAAATGCGATCGACGGCCTGTCCGTCCAGACCGTTGGCCCCCAGGCCGTAGACCGTCTCCGTGGGAAAGGCTACCAAGCCTCCGGCGCGGATGATCTTCGCGCCTTCGGCGCCGGCCTGGATGGGATCGGTTGTGTGTATAACAGAGGTGTTCATTCTTCTCCGGACAGCTGCCTGGTCCGCTCGGCCAGGATCAGAGCGTCGATGAGCTCGTCCATGTCCCCGTCCATGAACTGCTCCAGCTTATAAAGGGTCAGGTTGATGCGGTGGTCCGTGACCCGGTTCTGGGGAAAGTTGTAGGTGCGGATGCGCTCGCTCCTGTCCCCGGACCCCACCATGCTCTTGCGGGCACTGGACACGGCGGCATCCTGCTTGGACTGATAAAGGTCGTAGATGCGGGAGCGAAGGACCTGCATGGCCTTGTCCTTGTTCTTATACTGGCTGCGCTCGTCCTGACAGGCTACCACGATGCCCGTGGGGATGTGGGTGATGCGGATGGCGGAGGAGGTCTTGTTCACGTGCTGGCCGCCGGCCCCGCTGGACCGGTAGGTGTCGATCTGGATGTCGCTGTCCTTGATCTCCACCTGCACCTCGTCCACCTGGGGCATGACCGCCACGGTGGCCGCGCTGGTGTGGATACGGCCCTGGCTCTCGGTCTCAGGGACCCGCTGGACCCGGTGGACGCCGCTCTCGAACTTCAAGCGGGAATAAGCGCCCTTGCCGGAAACGGTCAGGACCACCTCCTTGACGCCGCCCATCTCGGTCCGGTTGTCCTCCACGAACTCCACCTGATACCGGTGCCGCTCGGCATACCGCTGGTACATGCGCAGGAGATCGCCGCCGAATAGGGACGCCTCCTCGCCGCCGGTGCCGGCCCGGATCTCCAGGATCACGTCCTTCTCGTCGTTGGGGTCCTTGGGGAGGAGCAGGAGCTTCAGTTCTTCGGCGAGCTGCTCCTCGGCAGCCTTGAGCTCGTCCAGCTCCAGCAATGTCAGCTCCTTCATGTCCGCGTCCAGGTGCTCGTTCAGCATGTCCCGACAGTCGGCCTGCTCCTGGAGATTCTTCTCGTACCGGTCGATGACCGCCACGATCTCCTCCAGCTGCACGCGCTCCCGGTTCAGCTCCTTCCAGGCAGCCATATCCGCCATGGCGTCGGGAGACGACAGGAGCCGGCTTAGCTCCTCGTACCGCGCCTTCAGTTTGTTCAGCTTCTCTCTCATTTTCTCTCCACCCACGCGACCCTGTCGAGGCCGCAGACGTCTTTCAGTATCTTCGCGCCGGGGAACAGATTCTTCACCGCTGCCCCCTGGGTATGCCCGATCTCCAGGAGCACCAGCCCCCCGGGACGCACATGGCTTTCCCACGCCGCCGCCAGCCGCCGATAGAAGCTCAGGCCGTCCTCCCCGCCGAATAGAGCCAAGGCCGGCTCATAGGTCAGCTCCTTCTGACAGGAGGCCATCTCCGCCGCAGTGAGATAGGGCGGATTGCAGACGACGAGATCGTAGGCCCCCGGCACCTGAGTG
>JAZRUD010000472.1:0-1283 GCA_045652385.1 Clostridia bacterium | reverse complement strand
TCTCCGCCCGCACGTTTCCAAGATCCAATGCGGCGATGTTGGAGCCGATCAGGGCCAAAAAGCCCGTGACGCTGTCCCCCTCCTTAAGATACACCACATACCGGTTCCGCCGGAGGGCATATCGGACGCTGAGCCCGTATTCGCTCAGCAGATCGCACAGGCCCGCAGCGAAGCTCTCCGCCCGGCAGAGGATCTCCACGCTGTACCCCCCTTGCGGATCAGAACAGCTCCCCGCGCCCAGAAAGCACCCCCGCACGAAGGCGCGCCGTGCCTCGTCCTCCTGCACCAGATCCCCCGGCAAACGGGACAGAAGATGGACGCCCTCGTCGTCCGTGACCATGACGCCCGTAGCGGACAGCATCTCCCCTGCCCGGGGCCCGCTCATGTTCACCACGTAGAGAGGGGCCTTTCGGTGCTCCCGCACCCGTTCCTCCATCTCCACGTCCAGTTCGTACAGGGACGTGCCCAAAGCTGCGATATGGCGGCCTACCTCCCTATTCTCCGTGCGATAGCTGATAGCCTTGCGTCGGCCCAGCTTAAGATTGCCGCAGGAAAAGGTGAGGCCAGCCAGTTCAGCCAGCTTCACGCCTGCGTCACGCACCCGTATGCGGACCACTTCATCCTTGATATTCGAAGCGAAGCTCATTTAGTGCATCATCCTGCTTTCGATGTCTGCCGCCTCCACCACCAGGTCCCGATGATAGACCCGCACGGGGATGCCGTCCGCCCTGAGGCGCTGGGCCATGGTCTCTGCGGCGTATACGGACCGATGGCGGCCGCCGGTACAGCCGAAGCAGAGGCGCAGCAGGTTCTTCCCCTGGAGCTCAAAGTAGGGCATGGTGTCCTTCACCAGCTTCATGGCCCCGTTCAGCACCTCCTCCATCATGGGCTTGTCCTTCAAAAAGTCGATGACCGGCTGATCGAGGCCGGATAGCTGCCGAAGCTCCGGCACATAGTAGGGATTTTCCGCAAAGCGGGTGTCCAGCACGATATCCGCGTCCACAGGCACGCCCCGCTTGTAGCCGAAGCTGCAGATGACCAGGCTCATGTGGGGGCTGCCGATCTCCGGCAGAATCTTCTTCATGAGCTTGGGAAAGTTCCGGGCTGCCACGTCAGAGGTGTCCACCACATAGTCCGCGTGGGCCAGCATGTTCCCCAAATACGCCCGTTCCAGGGGCACTCCCGAGGCGGCGTCGCCGCCCTCGCCCAGGGGATGACGCCGCCGGGTCTCGTTGTATCGCTCCAAAAGCACCTCGTCCCTGGCGTCCAGGAACAGTATCTCG
>JAZRUD010000471.1:0-11029 GCA_045652385.1 Clostridia bacterium | reverse complement strand
CCCTCGGCGGTGGCCACCAGGAGCCTGCGGCTCTCGTCGTAGAGGGCCATGGCAGCGCCATTCAGGTTCGCAGCCCGGGCGGATCGGTCCAGCACCTCCTGCAGCATCCGGGGGCTGGTGCTCTGATAGTACATATTGAGGACGGAGATCTCCGCCTCCAGGGAGGAGGCCAGGCCCGAGTAGGCCGCCTCCGCTTCCCGGACCCGGAAGGACAGGGCGGAGGAAAAGCTGCGGGCGATGAGCGCATGGCCGAAGGCAGCAAACAGCACCGCCACGATAAGGACGGTGCATACGCTGATCTTCAATGCGAATCTCATTTGGCTTTTCCTCCTGGATGGACAGGGCTACTCTTCCGGCTCCTCCGCGGGATGCAGCTCCTCCTCGGGGATCTCCAGCCGATAGCCCACCCGATGGACGGTCTTGATCCGATCCGTCCAGTTGAGCTTGCGCCTGAGCCGCTGCACGTGGGAGTCCAGGGTGCGGCTTTCGCCGATGTAGTCCGTCTCCCAGATACGCTCGAACAGGGTTTCCCGGAACAGGGCCGTGTTTGGATTCTGGCAGAAGATGACCAAAAGGTCGAATTCCTTCCGGGTCAGGTCCACCCGCTGGCCGTTCTGGTATACCTCCCGAGCCTCCGGGTCGATGGTCACGTCCAGGATCCGGAGGATCCCCTGGCTCTTGTTGTAGCGGCGCAGGACCACCTCGATCCGGGCCAGCAGTTCCACGATTTCGAAGGGCTTCACGATGTAGTCCTCGGCCCCCAGCTTCAGCCCCTTGACCCGATCCATCACGTCCGCCTTGGCGGTGAGGAAGATCACGGGGATGCCCAGGGGGCGAATGAAGGAGAGGAGGTCATAGCCGTCGAACTTGGGCAGCATGATATCCAGCAGCACCAAATCGAAGACGTTCCCCTCCAGCAGGTCGGCAGCCTCCTGGCCGTCGTAGGCGCAGGTGACCGCATAGCCCTGACGGGCCAGGTTCATGCGGATCAGATTGGCAATGGGCAGTTCGTCATCCACCACAAGGATTTTGATCATAGTCTCACCTCAGCGTTTTCGGGCGCACCCGTATCGGTATGGAGGCAGTATACCACCCAAATTCGGACAAATTGTAACATCTTATCGACGATATGATGATTTTTACAACTTTTTTTGTTTTTTCTGAAAGAATGTGAAGCGTTTTTTCCGACGCGCTTCCTCCGGCAGAGGGATCTTGCGCTTGGGGAACAGGGTGATGACCCCGTCCCGCTCCAGGCCCACCAGCACCGCGCACAGGATGGGGAGGCCCAGAAGGCCCAGACCGCCGAAGACCCTGAGACCCACGAACATGCACATGAGGGTCAGCAGAGGATGGAGCCCCACGTGGTCGCCCACGATCCGAGGCTCGATGATCTGGCGGATGACGGTGATGATGGTGTACAGGACCAGCAAGCCGATGCCCCGCTTGATGTCCCCCGTGATCAGGGAGACGACGGCCCAGGGCAGCATGATGGTGCCGCTGCCCACCACGGGCAGGATGTCGAAGACCGCAATGACCATGGCGATGAGGACGGAGTATTCCACGCCCAGGATGGTGAGGCCGATGGCCTGCTCCACGAAGGTGATGAACATGATGAGGATGTAGGAACGGAGCATCCGGCCCACGGTGGTCTTGCAGTAATCGAGGCCGGCGATGATCTTGTTGTAGTCCTCCTCCTTGATCCGCCGCGCCACGGCCCAGCGCAAAAGGCCGAAATCCAGGGAGATGAAGTAGGTGGCGATGATCATGAACAGCACGTTCAGAAAGCTGGAGGGCAGGGCGGACATGATGCCCGTGACCAGACGGGTGGAGATCTCCGCCACCTTGGAGCGCAGGGACAGCAGAACGCTGTCCACCAGCCCCTCCAGCACGCTGACCACGTTGGGGTCCAGATGGCTGGTCCACCGGGAAGCCGTATCGGTCAGGCTCTCCACCGTGGGGATGATGACCGTGTTGAACTGGGACACGGAGGTCCTGGCGAAGGTGAACAGCTCCGACCCGATGAGCAGGGTCAGCACCGCCAGCAGGATGAACAGCAGCGTCACGAGAACGGTGGACACGAAACGCCGGCCAATCCGCAATTTCTTGGAAAGGAACTCAGAGGGGGTCTTGAGCAGCACGGAGAAGATGAACGCCAGCAAAAAGGGCATGAGCAGCGGCAGCACGTACTTGAACCCCAGGAAGATGAGGCCCAGGATCACCGCCACATAGGCGAACTTTATGAGAAATTGTGTCATGCGCTCCTTCGTCATACATCGTTAGTATACCAGCATTCCATCCAATCGTCAAAGAAAAGAATAAAAAAGATGAAATGATTTTGCGGAGAAAGGGTATTGACAAGTTAGCATATGCAAACTATAATACAAAGCGTGGTTAGGCGATGCTAACCACAGAAAGGGGAAACGTATGATGCCATTGCTGTTGGCTGAGGTGGGGGAGAACAACCTCATCCGTCATGTCGGCGGTACGCCCGAGATCAAACGTCACCTGGAGGATCTGGGGCTCGTGGTCGGTGCTGACGTGACGATCCTCTCCCGGATCGGGAGCAATGTGATAGTCCGGGTGAAGGAGAGCCGATTGGCCATCAGTGAGAAGATGGCCCAAAGGATCATGGTGTGATGACGGAAAAGGAGGAGAGAGCATGAAAACGCTGCGGGAAGCGAACGTGGGGGACAGCGTCCGGGTGATCCGGCTTCAAGGTGAAGGCGCAGTGAAGCGCCGTATCATGGACATGGGCATCACCAAGGGCACGGAGATCTATGTGCGCAAACTGGCGCCTTTGGGAGACCCGGTGGAGATCAAAGTCCGGGGCTATGAGTTGTCGCTGCGCAAGGCAGACGCCGAAATGATTGAGATCGAATAATTTTTTTACGACAGAAGTTAGCACACGCTAACGACAATTGCGAGGGAGGGAACACAAGCATGAACATTCGTATCGCACTGGCGGGCAACCCCAACAGCGGCAAGACCACCCTGTTCAACAAACTGACCGGCTCCAACCAGTTCGTGGGCAACTGGCCGGGGGTCACCGTGGAGAAGAAGGAAGGGAAGCTCATCATCGACAAGGAGGTCGTTTTGACCGACCTGCCCGGCATCTACTCCCTTTCTCCTTATACGCTGGAGGAAGTGGTGGCCCGGAACTATCTCATCGAGGAGAAGCCTGACGCTATTTTGAACATCGTGGACGCCACCAACCTGGAGCGGAATCTGTACCTCACCACCCAGCTCACGGAGCTGGGCATCCCCGTTGTCATCGCCCTCAATATGATGGACCTGGTCAAAAAGGCCGGGGACAACATCAACGCCCAAGAGCTCTCCCGCCAGCTGGGCTGCAAGATCGTGGAGATCTCCGCCCTGAAGGGCGACGGCGTCAAGGAAGCGGCCCAGGCCGCCATCGAAGCTGCCAAGAACGGCAGGACCATTCCCCAGCACAGTTTCTCCGGCCCCGTGGAGCATGCCCTTGCTCATATCGAGGAGGTCACCGTCCACGACCTCCCCGAGGAACGCCAGCGCTGGTACGCCATCAAGCTCTTCGAGCGGGACGAAAAGGTCATGGAACAGCTGAAGATCCCTGCCGGCACCCGCGCCCACATTGAAAACGACATCGCCGCCGCGGAGAAGGAGTTGGACGACGATGCCGAGAGCATCATCACCAACGAGCGGTATGTGTACATCGGCGAGATGCTCAAGGGCATCTATAAGAAGAAGGGGAAGGGCCAGCTGTCCGCCTCCGACAAGATCGACAGGATCGTCACCAACCGCGTCCTGGCCCTGCCCATCTTCGCCGCGATCATGTTCCTGGTCTACGCCTTGTCCATGGGCAAGTCCGTTACCGATGGCGGCATCGCCATAGGCACCTTCCTCACCGACTGGGCCAACGACGTGCTGGGCGGCGCCTGGCTTACGGACGGCTCCCGGGCCATCCTCGAAAGCTGGAGCGCGGCGCCCTGGCTGGTGGGCCTCATCTCCGACGGCATCTTCGCCGGCGTCGGCGCGGTGCTGGGCTTCGTGCCCCAGATGCTGGTCCTGTTCCTGATGCTGTGCCTTCTCGAAGACTGCGGCTACATGGCCCGTATCGCCTTCATCATGGACCGTATCTTCCGCCGCTTCGGCCTCTCCGGCAAGAGCTTCATCCCCATGCTGGTGGGCACCGGCTGCGGCGTGCCGGGCGTCATGGCCACGCGCACCATCGAAAACGAGCGTGACCGCCGCATGACCATCATCACCACTACCTTTATGCCCTGCGGCGCCAAGATGCCCATCATCGGCCTTATCGCCGGCGCCCTGTTCGGCGGCAGCACCTGGATCGCCGTGTCCGCCTACTTCATCGGCGTGGCGGCCATCGTCGTCTCGGGCATCATGCTGAAGAAGACGAAGATGTTCGCCGGCGATCCCGCCCCTTTCGTCATGGAGCTGCCCAGTTACCATCTGCCCACCTGGGGCAACGTCCTTCGGGGCACCTGGGAGCGGGGCTGGTCTTTCATCAAGCGGGCTGGCACCGTCATCGTGATCTCCTCCATCGTCATCTGGTTCCTCACCAGCTTCGGCTTCGTCAACGGCCATTTCGGCATGGTGGACGCTCTGTATGAGGACGATGCGGTGGCAACGAACGAATATGGGGCTCAGGTGGCGGACCGCATGGGCATCCCCGAGGACGAGGTAGAGCCCATGGACGACTCCATTTTGGCCCGGGTGGCCCAGCCCGTGTCTGTGGTGTTCAAGCCCCTGGGCTCCGGCGACTGGAAGCCCACCGCCGCTACCGTCACCGGCCTGGTGGCCAAGGAGGAGGTCGTGGCCAACTTCGGCATCATGTACGCCTACGACGACCAGGAGGGCAAGGAAGAGCTGGAGGAGAACGGCGATCAGATCTGGGGCAGGGTGTCTGACGACTTCGACGCCTTCTCCGGCGGACACGGCAGACTGGCAGCCTTTACATTCATGATCTTCAATCTCCTGTGCGCTCCCTGTTTCGCGGCCATCGGCGCCATCCGGCGGGAGATGAACAGCCCCAAGTGGACCTGGTTCGCCGTCGCCTATCAATGCGGCTTCGCCTATGTCACGGCATTCATCGTCTGGCAGGTAGGGAGGGTGTTCGCGGGCGGCATGAACGTGGTGGGCCTCATCATCGCCCTCGTCATGCTGGGTTTACTGTGCTTCCAGCTCTTCAAGCCCTATAGGGAAGCTCAGAAACTGACGGTTCAGTAAGGAGGCAGTTGTATGCTTGCGTGGTTTTCAGCAAATTGGGTCGACATCGGTTTGATCGTTCTGCTGTTGCTTCTGGTGGTCCTGATCCTGCGCGGCAGGGTCCGCCAAAAGCGAGCGGGGAAGCTGCCCTGTGGCTGTGGATGCAGCGGGTGCGTGGGCTGCGGATGCGGCGTCTGCGCATACGAGAAAAAAGCATAGGATCATTCACTTCCCCGCGATCCATCTGGGCGCGGGGAAACTTGTGAAAAAGGTGAAACATTTGGCAGGCTCCGGCTTGAATAAATCGGTTGAATGAGTATAATAAAATCATGTATTTTCAGCACGATTCGTTGGACATAACCTATCGCCGTCCCCAGGGCGCCGTAAAGGCGGGCCAGGAAGTGGAGCTATCCGTCCGGACCGCCGATGTCTACGGCGAGGTGTTCCTGCTGCTGCAGGATCGGGCGGGGGAGCGGCTCGTGCCTCTTTGGCCGGTGGGCGCGGAGCGGTTCACGGTGCGCTTTCGGGCCATGGATGAGCCGGGGCTCATGTTCTACTGCTTCCTCATCCGCCAGGATGGCCGGGACTTCTACTACTGCGGCAGCACCGGCCGGGGCGAGTTCCGGGAGGATCGGGGCGAGCTCTGGCAGATCACCGTTTACGACGGGGCCTTCGAGACCCCCGCCTGGTTCCGCCGATCCGTGGCCTATCAGATCTTTCCCGACAGATTCTGCCGCAGCGAACGTGCCCCCATGGCCGCTGGGGCCGCCTATCATCAGCGCATGGGGCGGAAGGTGTATCTGCATACGAACTGGACCGACGAACCCCTCTACGCCCCACACGGCGGCAGCCGGACCTACGCCCCGGACGACTACTACGGCGGCGATCTAAACGGCATCCGGGAGAAGCTTCCCTATCTCGAGGAGCTGGGGATCAGCGCCATCTACCTTAACCCCATCTTCGAAGCGGACAGCAACCATCGCTACAACACCGCGGACTATAAGCGCATCGATCCCCTGCTGGGTACGGAGGAGGACTTCAAAGCCCTCTGCGCCGAGGCGAGGGAACGGGGCATCCGCATCATCCTGGACGGCGTTTTCTCCCACACGGGGGCCGACAGCCGCTACTTCGACAAGCGCAACCGCTACGGAAACGGCGCGTACCATCACACCGATTCGCCCTACTTCTCCTGGTATCGGTTCGCCCGCTGGCCCGATCGATACGAATGCTGGTGGGGCTTCGAGACCTTGCCCAACGTGGAGGAGAAGGAGCCCAGCTACGGTCAATTCGTCAACGGTCCCGACGGCGTGCTCCACAAGTGGCTCCAGGCCGGCGCTTCCGGCTGGCGGCTGGACGTGGCGGGCGAGCTGCCGGATTGCTTCATCCGGGATCTGCGCGTTCGCGTGAAGGCGGAGGACCCGGAGAACGTGGTCATCGGCGAGGTCTGGGAGGACTGCTCCAACAAGCAGGGCCCTGAAGGCCGCCGGGGGTACGTGGACGGATACGAGCTGGATTCCGCCATGAACTATCCCCTGCGCACGGGCATCCTGCGGTTCCTCAGGGGGGAGGAGAGCGCTTTCGATTTGGAGCGTCGGCTCTGGTCCCTGCTTGAGAACTACCCCAAACCCTTCCGGGACGCCTGTCTGAACCTGCTCTCGTCTCACGACGAGACCCGGGCCGTCACCTATTTAGCGGGCGGACCGGACCGGTTCACCGCCACCCGGGCGGAGCAGGCCGCCTTCCGTCCCGACGGGCCCACCGTGGCTCGGGCCAAGCGATTGTTCCTGGCCGGCACCGCCCTTCAGATGCTGCTCCCCGGCGTTCCCTGCATCTACTATGGGGACGAGGTAGGCCTTTTCGGCGGGGGCGACCCCTTCAACCGGCGGCCCTATCCCTGGGGACGGGGGGACCTGGTCATGCGGGGCACGGGCCGCACCCTCATCGGCCTCAGACGGGGGAGCGAAGCCATCCAGGCGGGCCATCTTCGCATGGGCGCCCTGTCCGGCAAGTGCTTCGCCTTGGTCCGCTATCAGGGAGAGGAGTGCGTGGTGCTGCTGGTGAATCAGAGTTCCGTACCCGTGTCCGCGTCCGTCTATCCGTCCCTGCTCTATAAGGGGGAGGACGGGGAGGTGCCCGTTCCCCTCAGCGGCCAATACACCGAGCTCTTTACCGGGGAGACCCTTCGGGCGCGCAGCGTGCTGAGCGCACTGGTCCCCGCGGAAGGATACTGTATCTATCGGAAGGAATCGAGCCTATGAGACCCAAACTCCAGCTGGACGAACTGAACAAAGCCCTGCTCATCGCCTGCGGCGTCTGCTATCTGATGAGCTTCGTGCTGAACCGGTACGCGGGAGCAGCCACCCTGTTCCGCCTTCTGTTCGCGGCGGCGGCCGTCTTCCTGGTCATCCGCCTCTTTGCGAAGAACCCGGCCAAACGGAACAACGAGAACATGAAGTTCCTGGCAGGCTTCACGGCGGTGAAGGAGTTCTTCCAAAAGCCGTTCCGCAATTCAAACAGCGCTCAGGGTTCGGCTTCGGCGCAGCCCTCCGGCGGGCTGATGGACAAGTGGAAGCGCCAGTGGCGGGAGTATCGGACCTACCGATATCTTATCTGCCCCCAGTGCTCCCAGCGCCTTCGGGTCCCCCGGGGCAAGGGCAAGATCCGGGTCACCTGCACCAAATGCCGCAATCAGTTCATTGCCAAAAGCTGAAAGTGAGCGTATACTATAAAGCAACAACAAAAAGGAGATACCATCATGAAAGAAGTCACCAAAGATATGAACATCCGCGAAATGGTCCTCATGGACGAGGGCATCGCTGAGATCCTCATGGGCGCCGGCATGCACTGCCTGGGCTGCATGATGTCCCATTTCGAAAACCTGGAGCAGGCCTGCGCCGTCCACGGCATCGACGCCGACGCACTGGTGGAGCAGATCAACGAATATCTGGAGGCGCAGGGCGAGTAATCGACCTCCTCTATAGGCGTTCACAGGGGCGGAGCTTCGGTCCACAGGGACGCCGAAGCTCTGCTTTTGTATAAAAACTATACGTTTTTCCGTGAGTTTTCATTGACGAGAGGGTCAAAAAGGGATATACTTAAAAAAACGAAAGTATTTTCCGTATGGGAGGTGAGCTTATGCTGACTGAGTCACTGTCCAGAGTCATGCTGCGGATGCGGCTGGGATTTATGCGGAAGATGTTCATCACCGTCCGGGAGGAGAGCCAGGATCTGACGCCCATGGAAATTTTTTGCCTGGAAGGCATCGAGGCCATGGAGCGGCCCACCATCTCTCAGTTCGCCCGGTTCGCCGGCATATCCCAGAGCAACGCGACCTACCGGGTCAACTGTCTGATCCGCAAGGGTTACGTGAACCGGGTCCCCTCCGACAAGGACCGGCGGGAGTTCCATTTGGAGCTGACGGACAAGTTCAAGGGCTGCGGTCCCGCTTTCGAGCAGAGCTGCCGGGTGCTGGCCAAGCGTATCGCGCTGCGCATGACCCCGGAGGAAACGGAAAAGCTCACCGCCATCCTGGACGATTCTTTGGATAAATGGAACGCCCTCATGGAGAAGGACGAGGTGCTGAAGGGGTAAGGCGCCGCCCCGGAACAGGACGCCGCAAGACAAGGAGAACCTATGATCATTCACGCTGCCGTATCCGAATTCACCAGTTTCCAGAACATCGAGGTCTGGAACTTCGTCATCATGCTCGCCATCCTCTCCGGGGCCCTGCTTCTGGCCGGCGCCCTCAGGCGGATGATACCCCTGCTTCGGAAGTCCCTGCTGCCCGGCGCGGTGCTGGCCGGCTTTCTGCTGCTTATAGGCGATGGGATCTACCGGGCCTTCACCGGCGTCAGCTTCTTCCGCAGCGGCAACAACCTTTTGACGCTGGAAGCCATGACCTATCACGGCCTGGGCCTCGGCGTGGTGGCCATGTCCCTCAAGCAGAGCCAGCGGGCCAAGAACCAGCATCGGAATCAGGAGATATTCCGTTCCGGCGCCATCACCGTCTGCGGTTACCTCATTCAGGGCGTGGTGGGCCTTCTGATCACCCTGGGCTTCTTCTATCTGTTTAAGGGCAAGGTCTTCGCCTCCAGCGGCATCCTGCTGCCCCTGGGCTACGGCCAGGGCCCGGGCCAGGCCTTCAACTGGGGATTGACCTTCGAGAACAGCTACGGCTTCGTCAACGGGTCCAGCTTCGGCCTCACCGTGGCCGCCATGGGCTTCGTGTCCGCCAGCGTGGGCGGCGTGCTGTACATGAACGTCATGCAGAGGAAGGGCAGGCTCAAGATGCACGAGAACGCCGACGAGGCGGAGAACCTGACCGCGGAGACCATCACCGGCAAGGGGGAGATCCCCCTTTCGGAGAGCATGGACAAGTTCACCGTCCAGGCGGCCCTCATTCTGGTCACCTACATCCTGGCCTACGGCATCATGAAGGCGATCGACGCCGCCTTCGGAGGCATCCCCTTCTATGTAAAGACGCTGCAGTCCACCATCTGGGGCTTCAACTTCCTGTTCGGCCTGCTGGCCTGCGTCATCGTGAAGGCGCTCATGAAGAGCTTCAAAAAAGCGGGCTGGATGCAGCGGGAGTATCGCAATTCCTTCCTGCTGAACCGGATCTCCGGCTGGATGTTCGACATCATGGTGGTGGCCTCCATCGCCTCCATCGACCTTACAGCCTTTGCCCATCCGGAATTCATCGTACCTTTGGTGCTGATCTGCGCGGCGGGCGCCTTCGTCACCTTCCTTTTCGTCCGGTTCGCCAGCCAGAAGCTGTTCTCGGACTATGCTCACGAGCAGTTCCTCTGCTTCTACGGCATGCTCACGGGCACCGTGAGCACGGGCCTCATTCTCTGCCGGGAGATCGATCCTCTCTTCGAGACCCCTGCGGCGGAGAACCTGATCTTCCAGAACCTCTACGCCGTGCTCCTGGGCGCGCCCTTCCTCCTGGTCCTGGGTCTCATCGCCCAGAACCAGCCCGCCACCACCTGGCTGGTCCTCGGCATCCTCGCCGTGTACTTCCTGGTCCTCTGCGGAGTCCTGTTCGGCAAGCTCCTGTTTGGGAAAAAGAAAGCGGAATAAACCGAAGGCGGACGCAGCGGCGTCCGCCTTTTCCATAAGCAACAGCGTGTTGCTTGCGAAACTGTCCATCCCCTGTATACTTAAGGTATCAACGGCAGGAGGAACGAAATCTATGGAAGCTTATGCAATACTGAAATCCCTGCGGGAGAAGCGGGGTCTGACCCAGGAGCAGCTGGCAGAGAAGGTGCTGGTGACGAGGCAGGCGGTGAGCCGCTGGGAAAACGGAGAAACCCAGCCCAACACGGAGACGTTGAAGCTCCTGTCACGGGAATTCGACGTATCCATCAACACCCTGCTGGGCTCGCCCCGTACCCTTATATGCCAGTGCTGCGGCATGCCCCTTACGGAGGACGGCATGATCAGCCGGGAAAAGGAAGGTACCTTCAACGAGGACTACTGCACCTGGTGCTATGCGAACGGCACCTTCGTCTACGCTTCCAAGGAGGCTTTGCTGGACTTTCTGCTTCAAAATGCACCCAACCCGGACGATCAGCCCGAGCCCCAGCGCCGGGCCATGTACGACGGATACCTTTCCCAGCTCAAGCACTGGCGATAAGCGATCGGCGTGAATACCCCCATACCATACAGGTACCCCCCTTCAAAATTTGAAGGGGGGTACTTCAACGGTTGAAGGGTATATTATAATAGAGAATTTATAATAGACGCTCCTTACAGTCGCAGTCAGTCAGTAAACGGGAACGACCGTGACGACGACAGGGACCGCCTGCACGTCCTTACAGCCCCA
>JAZRUD010000470.1:0-2386 GCA_045652385.1 Clostridia bacterium | reverse complement strand
CGACGATGCAGCAGACAAGCACAGCATCCGTGATAGGCAGGCCCAGGGTCAGTATGGGCAGGGCTATCATCATGATGCCGAAGCCGGCAGCGCCGCTCGTGAATCCTCCCAGAAGCAAGCCTATGAAAACCAGGATCATTTCTTGCGACATAGTGCGGTCCCTCTTTTTCAGGAAAACGCAAAATCAGAAAAATCGCAAGACTGCGCTAAAAAGAAAACGGGGCGGAAAGCTTTCGCTTTCCGCCCCGCGGGATCTCAGAGGAAGTCGATATTAGTTATCGAACTTCTGACGGAGAAGGTCACCAAGGGTCTGGGTCATGGTGTTGTCGCCAGAATGGTAGTCCTTGGGCTTGCGGCGTTCTTCGTCGTCCTTGATCTGCTTGATGGAGAGGCCGAGGCGGCGTTCATCAGCGGACACGTGGATGATCTTAGCCTGCACAGCGTCGCCTTCCTTGAAGAGTTCGGAAGGAGACTTCACCTTCTTGCCGAGTTCGGTCACGTGGATGAGGCCTTCGATGCCTTCTTCCACTTCAACGAACAGGCCGAAGTCGGTCACGTTGGTCACAGTGCCGGTGATCACGTTGCCCACGGGGTAGCGGGCGGGCACGGAAGCCCAGGGATCTTCGGCGAGCTGCTTCATGCCGAGGGTGAACTTTTCGTTTTCCTGATCCACGGTGAGGACCTTGGCCTGAACGACGTCGCCGACCTTGTACACTTCGCCGGGGTGGCGGAGCTTCTTGGTCCAGGAGATGTCGGACACGTGGATGAGGCCGTCGATGCCGTCTTCGATGCCGATGAACATGCCGAATTCGGTGATGTTCTTGATGACGCCTTCAATGATGGTGCCTTCGGGGAAGCGTTCGCCGACGAGTTCCCAGGGATTGGGCTTGACCTGCTTCATGCCGAGGGAGATGCGCTTCTTCTCGCTGTCGACGCCGAGGATGACGACTTCGACTTCATCGCCCTGATGGACCATCTGGGAAGGATGACGGAGCTTGCGGGTCCAGGACATTTCGGAGATGTGCACGAGGCCTTCCACGCCGGGTTCGAGTTCCACGAACACGCCGTAGTCAACGAGGTTGGTGACCTTGCCGGTGTGGTGAGAACCTTCGGGGAAGCGGGCAGTGATGTCGTGCCAGGGATCGGGCACGAGCTGCTTGAGGCCGAGGGAGACCTTCTGGTTGTCCTTGTCGAAGGAAAGGACCTTGAGTTCCAGTTCCTGACCGAGGGTGACCATTTCGCGAGGATGACGGATGCGCTTCCAGGACATATCGGTGATATGCAGGAGGCCGTCGAGGCCGCCGAGGTCAACGAACACGCCGTATTCGGTGATGTTCTTGGCCTTGCCCTTGACGATCTGGCCTTCGGCGAGTTCCTGGAGGAGCTTGCCGCGCTTGGCGTCGCGTTCTTCTTCGAGGAGCACGCGGCGGGACACGATCACGTTGCTGCGGCGACGGTTGATCTTGAGGACGCGGAACTCGTAGTTCTGGTTGACCAGAGCGTCCATGTCGGGCACAGGACGGAGATCCACATGGGAACCGGGCAGGAAGGCTTCCACGCCGCCGAGATCGACGGTGTAGCCGCCCTTGATGCGGCGGGTGATCATGCCGGTGATGACGCCGTTGTCTTCGAGCACCTTTTCGAGCTGATCGAAGAGCTGCATGCGCTTGGCCTTTTCGAACGAAAGAATGATGGTGCCATCGTTTTCGTTCTTGCGAGCCACGTAAACTTCGACCTGATCGCCTTCCTTAACGGTCAGGTTGCCCTGAGCGTCACGGAATTCTTCCGCGGGGATCTGGCCTTCAGACTTGAAGCCCACGCTGACGAGAACGGTCTCGCCGTTGATGCCCACGATTTCGCCCTTGACGATCTGGCCTTCTTCGAGGTCGCCCATTTCGGGGGTGACGTAACCTTCCAGAAGTTCTTCGAAGCTCATTTCAGCGTCGATCTGGTTTTCCATGTTTTCGGCAGTTGCCATTGTACGGATCCTCCAACCTAACAAACAGATTTCCGCCCGTTTTTCGGGCAGGTCTGCATACATATCAGGAAGAAGGCCAAAGCACAAGCTGTTTCTTTTTCTCTTTCCCGGAAAAGCGGATCAGGCCATGCCTGCCTGCGTTCTGGACGCAAGAGGTAAAAAAATCTATGCTGTTGCACAGATAGAACATGCCATGCGGCTTTGGCGGATAAAGGAAATCGACCATGGAAAGCGAAAAGAACAGGCAGGCACTCACGGTGAGCCGTGCCGAGGCGGGACAGAAACTGCTCAACTTCCTCCAGCGCAGAGTGGAAGCGGCCACCGGTGAATTCCACCGCTGGATACGTACTGGTCAGGTTCGGGTGAATGGTGCCCGCTCCAAGGCTTTCGACCGCGTTGAGGAAGGGG
>JAZRUD010000469.1:0-3795 GCA_045652385.1 Clostridia bacterium | reverse complement strand
CCGCCGAGCGTTGGCCCGGCGGCTTTTCTCGTTTCCGTTACTGCGCGTATTTCTGCAGGAGCGTGGCGTGGACCTTGCAGAGGAATTCCAGATTCTCCGTCCGCACCGGGGTGCTGGCCAGGGGGAAGTTGGTCCGCTGGGAGGCCCGGACGTAGTCCTCCGTGAACCGGATGCTGCCGAGGCAGGCGAGCAGATCCGTAAACACGGACCCGTACCGGTCCTCCGGGGCCATGACGCCGCCCAGATCGAAGGCCGTGTAGAAGGAGTAGCTGCCGAAGGAGCGGGTCACGTCAAGGTTCACCAACGCGGAGGTGAGGGTGAGGTAGCAGGGATCGCCGAACTCGGAATCGCAGCGGAGGAGACAGGCCGACTCCACCGCGTCGTTCCAGTTTTTGGAGTAGTAGCCGTCGTAGTAGAAGCCCCCCAGGATGTTCACGTTGTACATGTCGTCGAAGTGCTTCTTTCCCTCGTAGTAGGCCTGATACTGGCCGCAGAAGTTCCAGCAGTTCACGATGCCGATCACGTCGATGGGGGAGACCACGGGCCCGTTGCCGATCATCTCGTCTACGGAAGCCCACACCCGCCGCGCGCTTTCGGACCGATGGAGAGGCGCCATGTAGTTGTAGTAGAACAGCTGGGTGCTCCTGTCGTTGGGGTCGTAGAGCTTGATGCCCCAGGCGGCGTAATCGCCCACGGTCTCGAACTTCCAGCCCTTGGGCATGAGCATGGAGAAGTAACCGCCGTCGTATTCCACCAGCTCCAGATCGGCATACGTGACGGCGGGCTTTTCCGACGTGCCCGTAAGCTTAATCACGCCGCCGTCGGTGACGGTGACGGTGGCCGGCGTACCGCCGCTGGTGCTCCAGCCCTTGGCGGTGTAGACGTAGCTCGTGACCTTGTCGTCGATGAGGGTGGCGAACCGGACCTGATACTTGCCCGCGGGGAGCAGCAGGCTCACCACGCCGTTGGTATCCGGGATGCCCATGGTCATGCTGTTCTTCTCGTTGTAGAAGTAGGCCTGGGCGATGGCTTTGGCGATCTTCTCGTCGGTCTCGAAGGTGACCCGGCCGTAGCCCTTCTTGGTGGCGTTCAGATAGCTCTCGTTCCAGTCCTCGTTGAGACCGGCCGCTTCGAAGGCCTTGTTGAGGGCGGGGCCGAACTCTGTCAGCATGCCGTTGATCTTCAGGGCGAAGAGCAGGGCGCCGTGGAGGTCCTGATAGTCGGACAGGGGGTTGATGATCTCGATGGAGGTGAGCCACATGGAGATCTGCTGCTCGTAGCTCATGCCCGCCTGATCCATGAGATAGGCGATATGGCCCACCAGGGAGTTGTTGTAGTGGACGCCGCCGTAGTCGTTGAGGTCGAAGTTGGGGTTCAGCACCGGGGCCCGGTAGTAGGCGTCGCCCACGTAGGCGGGCTGCTGGCACTCGTTGGGGTCCCCCAGATTCCGCTGGTGCTTGCCGCTGCGCTCCTCGTAGAGCCAGGCCCGATCGGCGGTGTAGTCCAGACTCATCTCCGCCAGGTTCCCCATGATGTCGCTGTAGCTTTCGTTGATGGCCCCGGGCTCGTTCTGATAGAAGATGCCCTGGATGGAATTGCTGGTGACGCCGTGGGTGTACTCGTGGCCGCACACGTCCACGCAGTCGCTGGAATGGTTGGCGTCGGACACGGCGAAGCTGGCCCAGCCCTTGTTGATGCCGTAGTAGCAGCAGTTGTCGATGGGGTTGCCGTCCTTATCGCAGTAGCCCACGGTGACCAGGATGGGGGTGCCGAAGCCGTCCACCGACCGGATGCCGTGGCTGAGATAGAAGTCGTACATGATGCTGTAGTTGGCGTAGGCCAGCAGATTGTTGTCGCTCCAGCCGTCGACGGTGTCGCTGGTGACGAAGTTGACGATGTAGTTCCGAAACTCGAAGTCGTAGTACCGGGCCACGGCGATCTTGCGGCTGGGGTCCATGAGATAGTATTTCCGGTCCCGGGGATTGTAGCTCACGGGCACGCTGAGCTCCCGGGAGGTGCCGTCCTGGAGCTGCACCGTCTTGGTCAGAGTCTGGACCTGCATGCCCTCGAAGTAATGGCTGTTGTCGATAAAGTCGCCGCCGGGGGGGGCGAAGGAGGTGGCGGGCATGATGTTGATATAGGTCCCGTCCGTGGCCACCAGGTGCTCGTAGTAGGGGATGTCGAAGGCGGGGTTGGCGTCCGGGTTGTTGGTGTAGACGATGTAGCAGTTGACGACGATGTCGTTATAAGGCACGGCCATGAGCACCGTCTGCTCCGGGTAGTAGGTGAGATCGTATTTGGCGAACCGCTTCTGGACGATCTCCAGCGCCTGTTCCTTGGTGATCTTCGGCTCCTGGGAGGCGGTGCCCACGTTGGGCACGAAGGAGCAGGAGAGGCCCGCCGTGTAGCCCTCCGGGTCCACCACGACCCGCAATGTGGCGTAGCGCAGGGTGACGCCGCCGTAGCGCTGCTGATAGGTATAGAAGGTGTAGCCCGTGTTGTTGGTCTCGGAGTAGACGGCGAAGAAGTCGCAGCCCTTGGAGAGCCCCAGCAGGGCGGCCATGCCCTGGATGGACTTGACGCCGTCCTCCACGTTCTCCACCTTCTCCGCGTAATACTTGCCCACCAGGGTGCTGAGATACCCTTCGTTGGTGTAGATGTCGATGACCGTGGCGCCCGGGTTCATGGCCTGGATGTCGTCCATGGTCAGCTGCTTGGGCATCAGGCCGGAGGGCGAGGCGAGGACGCCGCTGCCCGCGCCGCTGCTCTGGGCTTGGGGCGGAGCGAAGGGATCCGCCTCCGCCGCCGGCTCCATCTGGTCCAGCAGGGAATCGGGATCGGTGGAGATGACCAGCTCCGAGGTCACGAAGCCGTCTCCGTCCTCCTCTTCCTTTTCATATTCGACGGAGTAGCCGGTGCCCTCGTCGTAGGTGGTCTTGCTCCCCTCGTCGCCTTCCTCCGCCCGGGCGGGCAGGGGGGAGAGGGGCAGCAGCAGGGCGAGGACCAGCAGCAGGGCAAGGATGCGCAGCGGGCGATGCTTCATAGGGGGCTTCCTTTCTGGATCGTGAGGGAAATATATACCGACAACTTAACTATAATACGAAAGCCCGGCCGAAACAAGGGTTTTGGCTTCCCTTGTCAGAAAAGACGGGCCGTGGTATACTGTAGCTATCATCTTCCGGGAGGCAACAAGAATGGTCCCATCCGCCGTCATCAACGAAGCCATCGTGTTCTGCACCGTCCTGGCCATGTACGGCCTCGTTCGGCGCACGCCCAGCGAGAAGCTGCCGGAAAGCTTCCGCTATTTCACCGTGCTCTCCAACCTGTTCTGCGCTTTGGCGGCCCTGATCCTGCTCGTCGCGGAGCTCTTCTCAGCCATGCCCGCCTGGGCGGTGGTCCTCAAATACGTGGGCACCGCCGCCGTGGCCGTGACCCTCTGCACCGTGTTCCTCTACCTGCTGCCGGCGACGAGGAGCCTGGAGGGGCTGCTGGGCAGCTGGCCGGAGACCATCATGCACCTCATCACCCCCGTCCTGGCCATCCTGTCCTTCCTGGGCTTCGAGAAGGGGACCATGAGCGCCTGGGCCATCCCCCTGGGCGTGCTTCCCGTGCTCCTCTACGGCTGGCTGTACCTCAACCGGGTGGTCATGGCCGGCACCTGGCGGGATTTCTACGGCTTCAACAAAGGCGGCAGATGGAAGCTGAGCTTCTCCCTCATGGCCGCCGGCGCCGTCGTCATAGCCGTGCTGCTGTGGCGGATCTGACGAAAGAGCGTATTTCAAAGCAAAAAAGAGA